>JALWSU010000041.1 GCA_026993485.1 Thiotrichaceae bacterium
CAACTAATTATTCTTATTGGATTTGCTATCCCAAAAAAGTAGTTTCAGGCACACCAAAAAATTTGGCAAAGCCTTTGATTTGTTCTACTGTCATTGTGCGTTTTTCAGTTAAAATTTCAGAAATTATGTTTTCTTGAGAAGAAAAGACAGCCAGTTTTTATATTCCCTAAGTAATTGTTTTTGTTCTACCATTAATTCCGATTGTTGATTGTGCATTTTCTCCAGTAATTCAATTGTTTCTTTATAGCGTGTGAGTAAACGTATTTCTTGAATATGTTGTTGTTTGCGTAAACGGTGAGCAACAAGAGGAAACCTATTTAATCTCAAGCGTTTAATTGTAAAAGCACCTGTTGCGGTTAAAGGATGAAGAGTGCCATCTTCAAGTTCAAAGAAATGTTTTGAATAGGCTTCTTGGCGTGGATGCCATAATACTGGATCATCAGAATGTTTTGGCCAATAATCCAATTTCTACTGATTACAACGGATACAACAATAGAGTAGATTTTCTATATTGTCATCACCTTGTTGGGAAATTGGCTGAAAATGGTCTATTGTGAGTTGCCCACCAGTGTCTGTTTCTGTTACTCCACAAAATTCACAAGCAAAGTTTGCCTGATGTCTAATTTGTTCTCGAATAATATTCTTAATTGTCATTAGTTATGCGAAGCTTAGAGAAGATTGTTGAATCCATTGTCCACGTAGTTCAAAAATTTCTTGTTTCAACGCTTCATTTTCAGCCGCGATTTCTTGTATTTGTTTTGTCACTATTATTAATTGATCTAATGATTTATCTAATTGCATTTGCAAATTTTCCATAACGTTTTCATCATTGATTAAGAGATTATTTTCAATATGATCTTGAATATCATACCATTCTTGCAATAACGATTGTTCTTCAGCTGAAAGTGATTTTCCTCGTGTGAACTGGTCATGTAGTTGTTTGCCAATCTTATCAGAAACCATATTTTCCCTCCGTAAATTTTAATTTGTCATCTTTGACTCCAGAAAAAACCTGACAGGTTTTGAAAACTGAAAACCTGTCAGGTTTAAACAATTAATCCCCCACAACCTCCAACTTTGCTGGCTTGCTACTCCCAAACACGTCAGGTTCATACATTTCTTCTGCGTGGGTTGCCATGACTAGAACTCTCCAGCCTGTCTGGAACTTGAAATTTAATCTGTGATCGGGTAGCCAAATAAAACAAAAAAAGGTTCTTGATTAAGAAATTATGATAACAAATGCTCTAGATAGCAATTTTATTGCTAATTATTGACATTAGACTAAATGGAGTCTAATCTTAATAATTACGAATAAGGGAGCAATCAACCCATTATCCCCTCGCCTAATGGAAGCTTAGGGTTACTTTTTTCAAGTGAATTCGATTCGAGTTGATCTGACCGTTCTTTTTGCCAGCTAGAACCGAGTTTCACTAGTTTACTTTCCATGCTTGACCCCATTTTTTTTACTGTGGAAGGCTAACCACCTCAAGCAAAGTAGATTATAGTACTTAAAAAAATAAAAACTGTCAAATTTATACGGAATTTTCAATCCAATATTAATAATCATCAATATTTTTGTGTACTATATGTTTTCAAAATATTATAAATAATTCATTACTAGTAAATAGCTTGGATACAGTCTGGGATAACTTTGATCGCTAAAATTACACTTAGGTTTTGAATTAAATTGCATAATGTGAAAAAATTTCCACCGATTCAAGATAATGTGATTTGTCGATGCTACTATTCTCTTCTTCATAGTGTTTTATCCGAACATTTGAATCAGAGTTATCAAATTTACCACTAATATCAATCTCTGGTGGTATCTGCTCAAGAAACCATTCTGGATTTATCTGATCTTCAGCCATTTTTCCGCACCGTCGAATTACTTCAAGCAAACCCGAAAAATCATTTTGACGACAAAGCAAATAAACGGCTTCAAGTAATGTGGTTTTTCCGGAATTATTAATGCCAGTAAAAATATTGATGCGAGATAACTTTGAAAATTTTAGGTTCTGCAATCGCTTATAGTTAGAAACCAATAGTTCAGAAAAATGAGCCTCAATGTGGTTATGAAACACAGTTTGAGGTTCCACACCCACAAGATTAGATGCTTTGGCTCGGTTTATAATGCCCTGAAGACGACCAAGAGCGGATTCAATCTCAGGCAAAATCTCTCCCAGAATCACCATTTTTCCTAATGTATCAATTTCATTGTTGATTGATTTTATAGCATTTTG
>JALWSU010000042.1 GCA_026993485.1 Thiotrichaceae bacterium
ACATGATGGTTTGTAGGGGCAATCCCTAGTGGTTGCCCCCTTTATAAGGAGAATTTATGGGATTTTTAGCAGGTAAACGTGCCTTAATTGTTGGTTTAGCCAGTAATCGCTCAATTGCATGGGGAATTGCACAAGCTATGCAGCGTGAAGGAGCAGAATTAGCTTTTACTTATCAAAATGATAAGCTTAAAGGGCGGGTGCAGAAAATGGCGGCGGAACTGGGTTCTAATATTACTTTACCTTGCGATGTTAGTAATGATGACGAAATTCAAGCTGTTTTTGAGGAATTAAAGAAAAATTGGGATGGTTTGGAGATTATTGTTCATTCAGTAGCCTTTGCTCCACGAACAGAACTAGAGGGGGATTATGTAACCAATACTAGCCGTGAAGGTTTTAAAACCGCTCATGACATTAGTTCTTATAGTTTTTTAGCTTTAGCTAAGGCTGGGCGGGAGATGATGCAGGGGCGTAAAGCGGCTCTGTTGAGTCTTAGTTATTTAGGGGCAGAGCGTGCTATACCTAATTATAATGTTATGGGTTTAGCAAAAGCTAGTTTAGAAGCTAATGTGCGTTATATGGCTTACCATTTGGGTCCTGAAGGTATTCGTGTTAATAGTATTTCCGCTGGACCTATACGCACCTTAGCCGCCTCTGGTATTGGAAATTTTCGCAGTCTCTTAGATTCTTTTGCTAGAAATGCGCCCTTACGACGCAATGTGACTATTGAAGAAGTTGGCAACGTCGCTGCTTTTATGTGTTCTGATTTGGCTTCTGCAATAACTGGCGAAGTTACTTATGTAGATTGTGGATATAACATTCTTGGTATAACTGATAAGTGATAATTGATTATGACTCCTGATGAAAAGAAACAACAAGTTGCCAAAGCAGCTTTGGACTATGTTGTTGAAGATAGTATTATTGGTATTGGTACCGGTAGCACCGCGAATCACTTTATTGATGCGCTGGCTGCAATTAAACATAAAATTGATGGCACTGTTGCCAGTTCTAATGCTACGGCTGAACGCTTAAAATCTCACGGGATTCCTGTATTTGAACTGAATAGTGTAGATGAAATTTCCGTTTATATAGATGGTGCTGATGAATCTAATCATTATTTACATCTGATTAAAGGCGGTGGTGGTGCGCTCACTCGTGAGAAAATTGTCGCAGCAGTAAGTAAGCGTTTTGTTTGTATTGCTGATGACAGTAAATTAGTGGAAGTGTTGGGTAAATTTCCGCTACCTGTGGAAGTTATTCCGATGGCACGAAGCTATGTTGCACGAGAAATCGTGAAATTAGGTGGGCAGCCAGTTTGGCGAGAAAATTTTATAACTGATAATGGTAATGTGATTTTAGATATACACAATTTGCAGATTTCTGAACCTGTGAAGCTGGAAATGCAATTGAATAATATTACTGGTGTTGTTACCAATGGTTTATTTGCTGCGCGTCCAGCTAATGTTTTGTTATTAGGTAGTGATAATGGTGTTAAAGTATTTGATTAATCTTCCTCTATGAGTGGAAAAATACGCATCATTGCAGGACAATGGCGTGGGCGCAAATTAGTAGTTCCTGATAAACAGGGACTGCGTCCAACCCCAAATCGGCTGCGTGAAACCTTATTTAATTGGTTAGCCATGTACTTGCCGGGCAGCCGTTGTCTGGATTTATTTACTGGTTCAGGAGCTTTAGGTATTGAAGCCGCCTCGCGCGGTGCTAAAGAAGTGTTGTTAGTCGAAAAAAATTCTGACATTGTGCAAAATTTAAGACAACAACTGCTAAATTTTAAATCTTCTAATAAGCTGGATGTTATCCACGCTGATGCTCTACAATTTCTCAAAGGCACTCCAAAGGCTTTTGATATTGTTTTTTTAGACCCCCCTTTTGGACAAGATTTACTCAATCTTGCTTGTCGCTTACTTGAAGACGGTGGCTGGCTATCGCCACAGGCTTTGATCTATTTAGAATTAGAAACCAAAATTTCTAGTGAACTCAGTTTACCGAATTCATGGCAAATTATTCGCCAGAAACAGGCTGGACAAGTGAGTGTGTTTTTAGTACAAAATTTAAACTGAATCTGATATAGCGTTACCCGATTTAGTTAAGTACAAACCTGACAGGTTTTTAAAACCTGTCAGGTTGGTACGCTGTATTTTATACGGGCGGGTAGTGCTATAACATTTCATATTTGGTTCAAATAACTTTTTTTTAGTTACATCCATTATTTGTCTGAATC
>JALWSU010000043.1 GCA_026993485.1 Thiotrichaceae bacterium
ACCTCCGAGGTTTTCAAAACCTCGGAGGTTTGGACTCTAATTCAAAGGTTCAAAACCTCCGAGGTTTTCAAAACCTCGGAGGTTTGGACTCTAATTAAAAAACGTATTGCAGGCGGATGGAAAAACCGTTACCGTATTTTTCCTGTGTAGGTGTAGCTGGACCTTTTACTAAGGTCTTAATATAATTTGCGGAAAGCCGCACAGATGTATTGATATAGGCATTAACACCTAAAGTTAAATTTCTAGCCCTATTACCCTCATTATGTTGCTCAGCGTCAAGATAACTGTAACGTCCTAGAACTTGCCAAGCGATAGAATTTGAGCGTAATTGAATCTTGCGGAACAAACCTTTTTTATAAGGGCGATGTTCACCAGTTAATAAATAACTAGCTTGTAGATAGTAACCATAGATAATGCTATTAGGTGTACCCTTAATAACAAGTTTAATATATTCACTTTCTAGTGAAAAATCATTAACAACAGTTGCTGCTTCAAGCCCGAATAACATTAGAGTATCAGCCTTTATCTTACCACTTTGAACAATTTTATCAGCTAAATGGATTTCAGCACGATTAGTTAGTTGATATTCGTTTCCAGCAAAATCTCGCATAGAACCGCTCAAGCCTAAATGTATCACACGATTTGTTTCTATCAACGGCGCGTAAGTAACACGTCCCGTCCATGCTAAGGTTTTTTGATTCTTATTAGTAGGAGCAATTTGTTGCCCTTGATGTGCAAAAGGACCAGTATTACTACTAAAAACACCAGCTTTAAAACTTGTTGCAGCATTTGGATAAGCAGAAATTGCTAAACCATAATTGCGATCGGGTGTCAAACTGCGAGAAATCATAGCTCGTTCAATAGTTAAAGTATATTTCGAGCTGGTTGAAGCTTCCAAACCAAAAGGTTCTTTTTGTTTACCTATGGTTAATTGCATTCGTTCTTGTCGCAAACCGTTATATTTTATATAAACATCTTTATCTGAGGTTTCTGTTGCTCCTTCCTTTTCTGTAAGATCAACTTGGAGTTGACTTTCCCAATTTTTGTTTAAAACGCTTTTGATATAAAAGCGAGTTCGACGCATTTCAATGTCATTTCCTGATAAACCAAGATTATGAACGCCATCAAAATAGTCAAAATCCCATTGCAGCCGTCCACCAATTTTTATTTTGGTATCCGATTCTATGTGCAACGTCATTTTCTTATTATTAGCTTCAGCTTCTATTGGATCGGCAAAAATAGGTATAGAAAACATATTTAAGCAAATAAGGTTAATCAAAGCTATTTGTAAGCTCGTTTTTGTTATCATTTTAGAAATTAAGATTCCTTTATGTTATCAATATAGTCATTATAAATAATAATGTTATTTTGTTGTTATTTCAATTATTATAGAACTTACGCATTGACAAACGAATTTTTTTATTTACTCCAAGCAAGTTACAAAATTTAACAGTTTGTTTTTATAAAAAAACCTAAAAAACTTCTGCTGTCAGTGCGTAAGTATTATATTGATTTTAATAGAAATGTTTCTTAAAAACCACATTTTTTGCATAAACAATAATAACTTAATTTGAAATATTCAATCGGAAGTGAATTTAATTCATTCATTAAATATTATGCAGTTTGAACATTTAGCCACAGACGGTTTCGCCCGTCGCGCTCGTTTACATTTTCCACGCGGCATTGTAGAAACGCCGGCTTTTATGCCCGTTGGCACTTATGGTACGGTAAAAACAATGACAGCAGAGCAAGTTCGTGCCACTGGAGCGGATATTATTTTAGGTAATACTTTTCATTTGATGCTGCGTCCTGGTACGGAAGTAATTGCAGCTCATGGTGATTTACATGATTTTATACACTGGGAACGCCCTATTTTGACTGATTCTGGCGGCTTTCAGGTATTTAGTTTGGGGGAACTGCGAAAGATTAGCGAAGCAGGGGTAACCTTTCGTTCTCCAATAGATGGAACAAAGGTTTTTTTAGGCCCTGAAGAATCTATGGCAGTACAACGGGCTTTGGGCGCGGATATTGTAATGATTTTTGATGAATGTACGCCTTATCCTGCTACTGAGCAGCAAGCCATTGATTCTATGGAATTATCATTACGCTGGGCGGTACGTTCTAAGGCGGCTCATGGTGATAATCCTGCTGCCTTATTTGGAATAGTTCAGGGTGGTATGTATGAACATTTACGCCAAGCATCGTTAGCGGGTTTAATGGATATTGGCTTTGATGGTTATGCAATTGGTGGTTTATCGGTTGGGGAACCAAAAGAGGAAATGCGACGCATTTTGACGAATTTAGCCCCACAATTACCATTAGATAAACCACGTTATTTAATGGGAGTAGGCACACCAGCAGATATTGTTGAAGCGGTGCGCTGTGGAATAGATATGTTTGATTGTGTAATGCCGACTCGGAATGCTCGGAATGGCTATTTGTTTACCAGCAAAGGCATTGTACGAATTCGTAATAGTCAATATCGACATGATACTGCACCGCTTGATGCAAATTGTGATTGTTATACTTGTCAAAATTATAGTAGAGCTTATTTACATCATTTAGATAGGGTACGAGAAATGTTAGGAGCGCATTTAAATACTGTACATAATTTGCATTTTTACCAGAAGTTGATGCAATCCTTGCGAAAAGCGATTGTTGAGCAGCGATTAGATGAATTTGTATTGGGAGAGAGCGATTAAAATCATAGTTAATCATTTAATCACATAAATCACAGTTCAGACAATTACTCGTTTAGCCTCACCGAGCAATCACAAGGGATTTAAACCTCCGAGGTTTTGGAAACCTCCGAGGTTTTTGGCCAAAATCTTTATTTGAAATACTATATAGCGTTACCCGATTTAGTTAAGTACAAACCTGACAGGTTTTAAAAACCTGTCAGGTTTAATCGCTGTATTTTATACCAACTGGTAGTGCTATAGCACTAACTCACCGATAATTATACTCTACACCTTTACAATTTGAACAATTTCTTTTGGAATTGGAGTACAAGGTTACCTTGCACGACGGGTCGTACAAGGTAACCTTGCACTCCAACTATTCCTAAAATTACTACTGGTTCGGGGGAATTTTTTGATTTGGTATTGGCTAGGAAATAGCGTTATAAACTACAGGGATGAGTTATAACAAAGGATAAGGTAAGCTTTATCCGCTGTTATAACTCATCCCTGTAGTTTATTTATAACTAATTTAGTTATCTTCCAACGGATTAAACAATTCCAAATCATGGACTTTTTGGAAATCTTTGATATTGCGTGTCATTAACTGCTCAAGCTTTCAACAGTGTGCTGGAACCAACCAAGCAATTCAATACGTGTCAAAACTGATATGTATGAACCTGATTCCAAACCAGTTTCCAAATATTGTTCGGCATCACCTAAACAGTCATTTAAGTGATAAATCAATATGTTGGTGTCGAATACCCAACGATCAGCTATTGGTTCCATTCCCTATCCCATTCAGAACGCATTGCATTAATTTCGGCCTCAATTTCATCAATTGTCTTTCCTTTTCCCCATGCTCCACGAGTACGCTGCAATAGCTCACGAATATTTTCTTTAGGTTTTGACTTAGCTGGTTCTACATCCATTACAAGCACTACACGCACTTCTTTATTTACTTGAGGTGGAATTTGGTTAAGCCAACGGAATTGTCCATGTCTGTAAATGGCTTCGTAACTTCTCAACATGAATTTTATCCTATTTAACAAAACTAAATTCTAGCAAAAAATGATTAAAAAAAACAAATGATGCTATGTTTCAGTAAAGACGTTGCATGCAACGTCTCTACCTATTCCTCACCAAAATAGGCGCATAGAGAACTTTGTGGCTAATGTTTTGAGTAATAGCTGTTTATTAATTAGGCGTTGCCATTCTGGTTTGGAACTAATTGTTGTCAATTTCTCACGGGTGTTATTATAGCATTACCCGATTTAGTTAAGCACATTTACGCTCCAAACCTGCCAGGTTTTTAAAACCTGGCAGGTTTTCTAGGTGTATTTTATGCAATCGGTTAACGCAATTTAAAAATTGCAGAGTGATTTTTTCTGGTGTATTGTTAAATTGAATTTTTTTACAAGATTATGTTCGTGATACTGTGCGAGAAATCACTGATGGAGCGCAAACGCCGACTATTCCTAAAATTACTAGTTCAGGGGAATTTTTTGAACTGGTGTTAGCTAGGGAATAGCGTTATAAACTACAGGGATGAGTTATAAAAAAGGATAAGGCAAGCTTTATCCGCTGTTATAGCACTACCCGTTTGTATAAAATACAGCGATTAAACCTGACAGGTTTTAAAAACCTATCAGGTTTGTACTTAACTAAATCGGGTAACGCTATAATAAACAAAATCAAATAAATTGATGCTATGTTCCAGTAGAAACAAGGCATACCTTGTTTCTACCTATAGCTTTTCAGATAAAGATTTTGGCCAAAAACCTCCGAGGTTTTCAAAACCTCGGAGGTTTGATTTTAAGGCTTAACTTAATGGCAGTGACTGCATGGTAAGTTTTAGTTACCTTGACGTGACTTCAGCTTTTAGAAATCCAGTGCGTAACATCATTTAATACCTATCTCAATGATCTTTCAAAGGTTTTTGATAATAACCAAATTCACTGGAAAATTGTTTCATTAATGTGGTGTAATTTTCTGCCAAAATACTCAATTCGGTTGGAGATTTAGAAAATTGCTTTCTCCATTCTTCATTCCAATTAGGTAATTTTTCAAATTTCATTGTTACCGTCTTGATTTTAGCATCTGTCCCTATTTCTGTATAAGTTTCAAATGCGGAATCCATGAACTTATTATAGGATGAAAACACACTATCAGACCAATAAGGTCTATTTACATACATGATTTTATCAACATATCGTTTTTTCTCAATAATTTTAGTCGGAGAAAATTTTTTCCAATCTCCCACTTGTAGTAAAAAAACGAAAATATCGTTTAAGTCTTCACCGATTTTTTCATATATTTCGACACGTTTTTCGATGATTCGCCCGTTTAGAGCCGCTCGTCTTTCATAATCTATAGCAATGTTTTTTGCCCAGATTCCTAAAATAAGAACAACAATTGGGGTTACGGATGATAAAGCTAATTCAATAAAATCCATAGTATAATTAGTATCAAATCGATTAAATTAATTGTCTGAACTGTAATTTATATAGCGTTAACCGATTGCATAAAATACACCTAGAAAACCTGCCAGGTTTTAAAAACCTGGCAGGTTTGAAGCATAAATGTGCTTAACTAAATCGGGTAATGCTATATAATTTAGGGATTTATCTGATTCTTTAAATCATAGTATATCATTTAATCACATAAATCACAGTTCAGACAATTAATTACTACGTTCCTAATAAATTCAAAGTTAAATCAACCAGTTCCTCTACTAATGCGGCACTAAGATTTTTTGCTGCTCTTTCATAAGCACCACCAGGAATGGATGAAGCCCCTTTGACATCTTTTACAAAGCCTTTAAGAATCCTACCTTGATTATCTCGAATTTTAATATCGCCAGTTGCAAATACAAATTCAAGATGATCTTTCTTAAGCAGGCGTGTTTTTAGTCCAAATTCAATAATAACATCAGGGTGTTTTTCAGCATCAAACACTTTTAAACCTAGCATAGTGATTTCTTGTATTAAATACGGCTCTATATCAATAGCTTTCTTATTCAGGGGTTTTAGCAGAATTTTTAAATTATCTCCTAAAGTATATATTCGGTTCTCAATTGCTATTGCTAAAGCATTATTTAAATCAACTTCTCCTTTGTTGCTTAACATCAAAAGCTGATGTTCTAAATGCCTTCTTTTTTCAATCAGTGACAGTGCCGGAACTAGCTGTTTAAACTGTGTTAGTTTCTCTAATGACTCAGAAACTGATTCGTATTTCTTCAGTTCGGTGTCAATTTTTGACATATCTGCGCGTATTGCTTTTATCGCTATCTGGCGGTTGAGACTGAGTAATACATATACTTCTTTTTGGGGGGATTCTCTGTAGACATAAGTCTTTTCTATCTTAAAACCCTTTATTGGAGGTGGTTGTATTGTTTCTAGTTTCCAACGAAAGATGCGATAAAAAGCATTACTTTTGTAAGGCGAGTTGCTTTGAGCGATTGTTAATGACTGAAGTAACTTGTCTTTAGCCTTTTCGCTGGCTCGTTCTATTGCAGTTTCTTTAGTTTCAGTCTTGCCTAGCTTGGTAGATGCAACTGCATAAACCAGATTTTCATTCACTGGTGGTTTTGTTACCCATTCAGGTAAGTTTATACCACAAGCTGTTAGTATTAAAATTACAAAACACAATAAGTATTTTTGATTGCACATATTGGATAACCTTATTGTTATTTACCTAGATAGAAAACAGAGAACGCTTCATGAGTTTCTTAATCTTCTTTTCACCATTCCAAACTTCCTTACCAGTTTTCATCTCAACCAATTTCAAATCCACCTGATAAAAAGTTACACGTTGCCGCCCAACGTCTTCGACAATGGAACTTATAGTTCCTGATAAAGCAAAATCTGCACCCGTTTCTTGAGCAATTTCTGTTTGTGTGTCACTAGAAGCATGTATTTCCTGATCTCGCCGTTCTTCGCGTAAATCTTCGCGTTCATCAGCACTAACGACAAAATCAACTTTTCCAGAACGAATTAAAGCCCGTTTAAATTCATTCACGAATGTGTCAATAGCAATATGTTGGTTAGTTTTATTGCGTATTCGCTGGATAATTATGGTTGGACGCGGACGTTGGGGGTTATGATAATCTGCGAGCCATGAATAGCTTAGCATATCTTTGATCATTTCATCGGCAACTAATTTGGAATCGGTAGCATTCCATTGATCAGTTAAAGCCATTTCTTGATCTGATTCTAATCTTTTTACTGATGACGGAGCACATGCGCTCAATGTGAATATTAGGCTGATTAGGATTAATTGTCCTATTTTGTTGGTATTCATAATATTACCTTGTGATTAATTATGGAATATAGGTAGTTCTAGGATTCCAAATACCTATTTCTCCAGATTTTAGATGAAATTCATGATTAATACTTTGTTCGCTACCATCTAAAAATTGCGTATTTAAAGTAATTTTCGTTTTTCCCGGTTTAACTGGAATTCTAGTAATTCTAATACTATATGGCAAGGTTCGCCACTGTCGAGTTTCAGCACCTGATAAAACCATGCCTGTTAGTTGTCCAGCGAAATGTATAATTACACGAAGAGGAGAAGATTCGTCATCAATCGCTCTAGCCGCTGCATTTGTCATAATACTTTTAATCGCCTCCCGTGCCAATGCCCACCTTAAATCACTGCCAGCGTTTTTTAATTGTTCTTGCAGGGCTATTTGTCCTAATGATTCTACTTTTTTCAATGGATACTCAATTGAATTATTTACTAAAATTGTAGTATTTTGAATCGGTTCTCTTGATGGCGGATAATAAGGCACAGTCACTCTTAATCCCATAAATTCAATACTTTCAATTAAATTATTTTTCTCTGCAACTTTCCATAATGGCCCTAAATAAAAAGTTTTACTAATTAGGGATTCAAGCACACCTATCGCCCCACCAGTTGTATAACCCATGATTAAATCAAAAGGACTTTTACCACTATATAACATAGCAAACCAAGCTTGTTGATCTTGCTGCTCCTTTGGAGTTCCAAAAGGAATAGGTCTTAAACGTAATGCGTGTTGGTATTTATTTGGCATACAAAGAAAATTCAGCTCTTTACGCTGTGGAATTTCGCCTATATGTTGAATGATGATAATCTCAGTTTCTGGCTTAAAACGTTGTAAGTTTTTTAAACGCTCTTGTTGACTTATCGTTAAGCGTTTTTGTAAATCTTCCAGTTCATTCGCCCAGCCACCGTCTAATTTCATCATTCTAGCAGTGTCAAACCAAGCTTGTTGAATCATTTGTTTATCAAGAACATATTGTTTAGCATAGCCAGACTCGTAGCGTTTTGCAGCCATTCTATAAGAAATCAGCGCATCATTATATTCGCCATTCAGTTCATATAAAAGCCCTTCAAAATAACGGGCATAAGCATCTTCTTTAAATGCTAGTTTGTCTGTGTCTAAATTTCCCATTAAGACATCAAAAAGTTTTAATAATGATTGAAATCGGGAATTGTTACTTTTACTTTGATTGTTTTGAGAAGTATCCTTTGAGAGAATTAAATTAATTTTACGTGCATCAACAACTGCATCCTCTAATAAACGTTTTTTTCTATATCCGCTGGCTTGCATAGCTAACATTAAACTATTCAAGGCACGGTAATAATTGATATATAGTTTTTCAAATTGACTGCCACTGTAATTTGTCATTCTAGGATTGCTCATCAATCCTAGAAACTGATTAGATAAGCTAATCGTTTGAAGCTTGTCAACAATTTTATTGGCTTGATCAAAATGCTGCTGGCTTTTTTTGTAATTACCCGCTAAATAGTTTAAGGTACCACTTTCAAGGTGATATAACAGACTATTTTTGCCATCTGCTTTTAGAGTTTTAATCACATCAAGAGCAGCACCATTCAGGTTTTTTGCTTGAGCTTCCACAATGGCTTGCTTTATTTGGGCTTCTCGAATAGCGGTTGAACCACAACCGCTTAGAAAAATAACTATTAATGCAATTAATAAAAAATAATGAATTTTCATATAAGCACCAATTTCTAAAACAAGGGCAAGCTTATGGTATTGCCCTTTAAACTTATTTTTGCTTTAACACCGTCATATCATCAAATACTTGTTGTTGTCCAATGTTTTCTCGTTCCCACGCTCCAACATGCGTCAGAACAAGATAAATTACCTCTTGGAATACAAAGCTTCAGCTTTGGTACTGGTCGCCCAAACTTCGTTTGGGCGTCGCTAAACCTCCAAGGTTTTAAAAACCTCGGAAGTTTTTGGCAGTTCAAACATTTTCATAAACCACCCGTCCATTAATCAATGTATAATTTACTTTGCCTTTCAATTCCCAACCTATAAAGGGTGAAT
>JALWSU010000044.1 GCA_026993485.1 Thiotrichaceae bacterium
GGCAATCCCTTGCCCTTGTGTAGGGGCAATCCCTTGTGGTTGCCCGGCGCTGGAGCGTGGGAACGAGAGTGCGTAACATCAGTTATTGAAGGTTGAACTATTTTAGCACTGAGTTTTTTTTACAGGAAAAAGGAGAAAAATTAACAAATGAAATTAATTAAAATGATTGTGTTTCTGGTTGTGGTTTTTTTGGTGGGAGTAGTGCAAGCAGAGGAAATCTCGCCTCAGCTATTTTTGGAACAGTTTGTAAAGGCGGTGCAAACTCAAAACTTTTTTCAGATTAGACAATTGATTGTAGAGAATCCACATACAGCAGAACAAGTGCAACGACAATTAGCCCTTAAGGGTAAAGAAACTGGGAAAAAAGCATTATCGTTCCGTATTTTAGCTAAGGCTCTTGCCAAAGCTCGTAAAATTTTCTCCTCAAAATCATCTATTCAAGGAGATTTAACAGTTGAAGAATTGAAATTTTTGAAAGCGTTTATGCCAGCTTATCAAGCTGAAAATATTGAACGTATGAGCAAATTAGTTATAAAACAGCCACAAATTGCCAGATTATTACAAATACGTTTAATGTTGTTGAGTAAAGGAGTTGCTAGTAAAAAAGCTAGACAAATTCGTAATTTAGCTCAAGTACTGGGAACAATCCTTGAAACTTGGGAGACTCAAAAATCAATAGATCGTTTGCAAACAGAAGCCGAACAAGCATTAGATGCAGGTAAATATTTGGTTGCTTTAAAGAAATTTAAACAAGGTTTGGCTTTAACTACCTCTAATAAACTTCGTCAACAAGAAGCTGGTAGATTTCTCCGTAATATCAGTGTAGTGTATGCTAAATTGCATCAATACAAACAGGCATTAAAATATCTACAACAAGCCCTAAAGATTTTTCAGGAACTCAAAAATGAGGAACAAGAAAGAATTACACTATCTGATATTGGTGCAATATACAACTATCTATATCAATATAAAACCGCTCTAAATTACTTCCAAAAAGCATTAGCTCTTCACCAAAAAGTCAAGGATAAAAAATGGGAGGCTAATGATTTGTTTAATATTGGTTTAACATATAGCATGTTATCTCAATATGAATCCGCCTTGGAATACTTTCACATGGCTTTAATCAATTTTCATAAACTTAAAGATCGTAAAATGAAAGCAGAAACTCTCAATAGCCTTGGGGTAGTGTTTTACGAACTTGGTCGGAATCCTTTAGATTACTTTGAACGCTCCTTAACGATTTTCCGTGAAATTAAAGATCGCAGCGGAGAAGCTGAGATTCTATTGAATCTTAGTGTTGTACACAGTTATATGAGTCAATACGAACAAGCACTTGAATATCAGCTGCAAGCCTTAACTAATTTCCGTGAAATTAAAGATCGTAGCGGAGAAGCTGAGAGTCTATCTAATCTTGGCATGATATACTTTTTTCTGAAACAATATAAACGTGCTTTGGAATATTTTGAACAATCTTTGGCGATTAGACGAGAACTCAAAAACCACTTTGGGGAAAGTAAAGATTTGGCTCTTATTGGCTTTGTTTACGAAAAATTCGGCAATTATGAATCTGCTAAATCTGCAATTGAAGAGAGTTTGTATATTTCCAATCGGTTTGGTTTAGAAAAAAGCCTTTGGGTACTCCAAAGTCAGATGGGAAAAATACAGGCGAAACTGAAACAATTTTCTGCTGCTATTAATTACTACCAACATGCTTTAGATACGCTTGAAGCACTTCGTAGTCAAATTAAGGAGCAAGATTTTCAACTTTCTTTTGTGCAAAATAAACTGTTTGTATATGCTGAATTTATCAATCTTCTACAAAACTTACATAAACAATACCCCAAGAAAGGTTATGACAAAAAAGCCCTAGAAATATTTGAACGCCAACAAGGTCGCATTTTATTAGAAGAACTAGGTAAAAGTGGTGTACGACGTTTTGCTGGTATACCAGAAAATATTTTACAACGAGATCGAGAGTTTGAACAACAAATAGCTGCTATCCGCAAAAAACGCATGGAAGCCCTTGCTCAAAGTAAAGACGCTGAACCACAGAGTAAACAGCTGGAAAAGTTAGAAGCCGAACAAGCTAAGTTTGCAAAAACCTTACAAACGAAATATCCGGCTTACTACGCCCTTAAATATCCGAAACCTGTAACTTTGGAAAACTTACAAAAGCAAGTATTACAAGCGGGCGAAATGATGCTGATTTATAATGTGAGGAAAGATAGCACCGA
>JALWSU010000045.1 GCA_026993485.1 Thiotrichaceae bacterium
CAATTAAATCAATTAGTTAAAAACTTATGTATAAAGGAGTGCGCTGGAGAGTGGGAGCGAGACTGTGTAACATAAGTTATAAATTATAAGAACAAATTTTCATGCTAAAATATAATCTTAAATCATCAATCACAAAACCAGCTTATAAAAATATAAACTTTAAATCAAGCTCTCCTTGGAGTCCAAAGCTTTAGCTTTAGCTTAGCTTCGCTTACTTCGTTTCGCTTACTTCGTTTGGGCGACTCTCCAAAGCTAAAGCTTTGGACTCCAACCAATGAGATAAAATAATGTTAAATATACAACGCCTTAAAACCAATAATGACAATTTTTTGCCAGATTTAGATAAATTGCTGGCATGGGATACGGTATCAGATAATTCCATTACGCAAACAGTAGGCGAGATTTTGCAAAATGTACGTCGTCAAGGTGATTCTGCTTTGCTTAATTATACTAATCAGTTTGATCGCCGAAATGTAGAAAATCCAGAACAATTGCTTATCCCTAAAGAGCGTTTACAGCAAGCTTTGACAAATTTGGATAAAACTCAACGCCAAGCTTTGGATTTCGCTGCTGAGCGGATTTTAAATTATCACCAACGTCAAAAGCAAGACTCTTGGCAATATACTGAAGCTGATGGCACATTATTAGGACAACAAGTTACAGCCTTAGATAGAGTCGGTTTATATGTTCCAGGGGGAAAAGCGGCTTATCCGTCTTCCTTGCTAATGAATGCGTTACCCGCTAAAGTCGCTGGGGTAGGTGAAATTATTATGGTTGTACCTACTCCTGATAATATTCTTAATGAGATGGTATTAGCCGCTGCGGCGATTGTCGGTGTCGATAAAGTATTTAGTATTGGTGGGGCGCAGGCGGTTGCGGCATTAGCTTATGGTACTGAAACTGTACCTAAAGTTGATAAAATTGTTGGTCCTGGTAATATCTACGTTGCAACTGCTAAAGGTATGGTATTTGGTACAGTAGGTATAGATATGATTGCGGGACCTTCGGAAATCTTAGTAATTTGTGATGGTAAAACTGATCCAGATTGGATTGCGATGGATTTATTTTCGCAAGCTGAACATGATGAAGATGCCCGTGCGATTTTAATTAGTACCGATCCCAGTTTTTTGGATAGCGTAGAAAATAGCATGAATCGTTTAATTGAAACAATGCCACGCGCTGATATTATTCGTACTTCTTTAGAAACAGGGGGAGTTTTTATAGAGGCTAAAGATTTAAATGCAGCCATTGAGGTGGCAAATTTTATTGCACCTGAACATTTAGAACTATCTATTGAACAGCCTGAAAAGTGGGTATCGAAAGTCCGTCATGCTGGGGCTATTTTTATGGGGCGTTACACTGCTGAGGCATTAGGTGATTATTGTGCTGGGCCTAATCATGTTTTACCGACTTCACGCACTGCTAGATTTTTTTCACCACTAGGTGTGTATGATTTTCAAAAGCGCAGTTCACTAATTATGTGTTCTGAAACAGGGGCGCAGGATTTGGGTAAAATGGCTTCGATTCTTGCTCATGGCGAAGGTTTGACTGCACATGCACGTTCGGCTGAATATAGAATTAAATAAATTGTAGAAATTATATTCCATACCGTCATAATATTTTGGAGTGCAAGGTTACCTTGCACGACTCGTTCAAGGTAACCTTGAACTCCAAACTAAAGTCTTGCACTGGTACTTATAGCACTACCCGTTTGTATAAAATACAGCGATTAAACCTGCCAGGTTTTTAAAACCTGGCAGGTTTGTACTTAACTAAATCGGGTAACGCTATAAAAATCTCAAAACCAATATGATTACTGCCTCAAAAAGGGATAAAGAACTATTAAAATATTCTTTGACTCATCAAGGGAGAGTACGAGGTGAGTAGAAATATCTTAATTGTTGAAAGCGAAAATGATAAATATTTCATAGAATCGTTAAAATCAGAATGTAAATTGCAAAACTTAAAATTAGAAAATCATGCGAATAAAAAGTTTGAATATAGAAAATTTTACGATTTTTGGAAAAAACCAATTAAATTTTTCTAACGGTTTAAATATTGTTATTGGTGAAAATGATACAGGCAAAAGCCATTTACTCCGATTATTATATTCTTTAATTGAAAGTAATAATCTAGTAGCACAACATTCTAACTATTTGTTACAAAAAACTATTCCACAAAAATTAATTGAGATTTTCAAACCTGAAAAATTAGCTCACTTAATTAAAC
>JALWSU010000046.1 GCA_026993485.1 Thiotrichaceae bacterium
GCTTTATACACAAGGGCAACCACAAGGGATTGCCCCTACAGTAAATTATTGTTTGTAGGGGCAATCCCTTGTGGTTGCCCTTTGAGGCGTTTAGCTTCCAGCACCGCATTAAATATACCTTCATCACTAGCACGAGCTGCAACAAATATTGGTGCATTAATTCCCCATTGTTTAGCTTTAAGAGCTATACGCTCACTTATTACAACAAAAGGCGTATTTTGTACCCAAGTTTGCCCTTTTAACATATTTAATAAGTTCTTTAATCCTTCTACACTGGTAATAGTTATTATATCAACGGGATTCATTTTAGCAGGTGCAGGTGGTTGAATGCGCCGATAGACATTGACATAGTTCACAATTGCCCCCCGTTGCTGTAGCGTTTTGGCTAAAAATTCGCGTCCACCTTCGCCTCGAAAAATCACGATTTTTTTGCCTTGTATTGCGGCTGGTTGTAATTCTGGCATTTCTAGCAGAGTTTCGCTATTAAAGGGTGGAGGTGGGTAAAGTGCTTTGATTCCAGATCGTTTAAGTTTTTCTGCGGTACGTTTTCCAACTGCTATTATTTGACATTGTGGGGGTAAATCTAGGTTGGGAAGTGCTTTTTCTACGGCATTAGCACTGATAAAAATGGCAAAATCACTCTTTTTGAGATTAGAGTTTAATAAAGCGGTTTTATTTTCAATTGCAACAATTTCTATCACTGGTAAGCGCACTGCTTTGCCCCCAGCAATTTCAATCATTTGACAAAGCGTATTTGCTTGTTCTTTGGGTCTTGTTACTAAGATTTTGATATTGTTTAAGTTTTGCATGTGTTAAATAAGTTTTCTCGTTCCCACGCTGGATCGTGGGAACGAGAAAAACCGATAGTTTAATTAGTTCTTGAATCGCTGCTTGAATTGCGTTTGGATTATTATTGTACGCTGGCAGCGATGCTCATCAGTGTTCCAAATTCCATTTGGCAGCAATTTCTTCAATTATGAAGGGTAAATTAGGTGCTGTAAATGTTAAGTCTGGTGCTATAATACGATGATGCTTAATATCTGGTGGAATATGTTTGTGATGAGGATGAGTTGCAGCCAGCGTCGGATCATTGGGATGCGGAAAAGAATCATACCAATATTCTTTGTTTTTGTCAGGATATGCTGTACGACAGTAGTCTTTTGCTGACAGTAAGGATTTCTCAGAATCTGGGAAAAGTGTTACTTCATAACTATAACCTTCAATCAAACCTAGTTCAAAATTTAGAAATTCTTGTACACAAAGAACAATATCTTTGGCAAAAACAACTAATCCTGTACATTTGCCAAAGGAATTACCCAATGGAATGTAAATTAAAGATGAATACTTGATAAAAGGATAGTAATTGGGCAGATGATAGATAAAAGTCTCATAATCAGATGGCGACGTGAGCGGATTGTCCATAATTATTCATAATAGTGGTTTTGATTTGAATAGCGATGGGTTGACGAGTAATAAGTTGTTGATATTTTTCATGTAAACTCAACCACGTTTTATATAAAGACAGCCATTCAATAAATTCTAGGCGATATTCATCAAGTGCGTCAAATTCTTCTAATTCGCCAGCATTTATGGCTTTGTAAAAATCTGAGGATTTGACACCAAATTTTTCTTCAAAGTAATTTAAATTGGTGTTAAGTTGAGACATATCGTGAATAATTTCTACTAGTGTCATTGATAATATTCCTTTTGTCTAGGCAATCCATTATGATTGCCCAGTTTAAATTTAAACCGTTTAATTAGTTTAGGATTTACGCAAACTAATTTTTTATTTTCTCCGTACGACAGTCGTGCAAGGTAACCTTGCACTCCAAGCTCGAGAAATCTATAGCTAAATTTGTGACGGTGTCGAGTATCAGTTTTGATGGCAGTTAAAGTCTGTTACTTTTAGAGAAAAGCAAGAGTAATCATTTTACTGGAATTTTCCCATTTCTGCTAGCAATTTTCCCAGAATCTAGGGATAGAGTACAACGAATGTAAGACAACGAAGAAAAACCAAATCGCTCATGATTTATAAAAGGTTTTATTCGTTGTTTGACATTCGTTGTACTTTTTTCAGGGTGGTGCGTGTTTTAGCGCAAAAAAAAACCTCCGAGGTTTTAAAAACCTCGGAGGTTTATAGCGTTACCTGATTTAGTTAAGTACAAACCTGCCAGGTTTTTAAAACCTGGCAGGTTTAATCGCTTAGGTTTTAAAAACCTCGGAGG
>JALWSU010000047.1 GCA_026993485.1 Thiotrichaceae bacterium
AACTAACAGTTTTACTTGTATAAGCCTCACAAACATCAATCACCGTCTTACCAAATTCAAGAGTTTTATTTTTTAAGCGCATTTTGAATTGATAATGTGACCAAGTAAGCATTGCCCGAACTGTTTTAGAACGTAATTTACGATTTTTCTTACTAGACATTTGACTAGTTTCAAAAGTTGGCAATAGAATCACATCAAAATTCTCAACCCGTGCTGTTTTCCAATGTAATTCTTTAACGAGATTCTTAATTTTCTTTCGCATTCGTGCTTGTGCATTTTTCATCTCTAGCTTCTTCTTACCAACAGCCTTAGAAGTACGAGAAATTAAATCATCCAAAAAATAACACAACACAAACGCTTAATGCGCCCAAAATCTCCGCAGCCTATATGACCTGCTGAAGTTTCCGAAAAAAAGTTGTCCGAACCCCAGGGTCAAGAGCAACCACACGCCCTTGGTTCTCGGCTACGTGAGTTTCTACTTTTTGAGGAACGAACAAAAACCATTCACCATACTGATAAACCAAATGACCATCTAATGGGATTTCAGGTAATGCTTCCCTGTAATGTAAATTCTTTCCTGATATACTAGGATAAATACCGGTATCTTTGATCGCCGATCGCCATCTTTGGAATATAACAAGATTGCTTTGGATTTTTCAGCTTCTAAACTTCGGTTTACCTTTGGCTTTCCAAAAAGCTTGATGTGCTTCTTTTACCGCATTTAATTAAAAAAGGAACTTCTTCACACCATGACGGTAATTGTTTGAGTAAATCCTTTTTGATTTCCATCCAAGATGGAGAATAATTAACACCATAACGAATATAAGCAATAGTTTGATTAAATACATAACGACTACAGTCCATTTTTTGAAGCTAAGCCTCTGTTGATTATTAGGATATAACTTAATGGATTTGGCTTTTGTAATCGGCTGTGCTTCTACTTGTTTGTAAACCGTAAGTGCTTCTTTGATTGCAAAAGTCTTAATTTTTAAAGGTACATAATCACACCATGATGGCAATTGTTTTAAGAAATCAGTTTTTATCTCAGTTATTGACGGGAAAAAATT
The DNA here is from genome assembly GCA_026993485.1 of Thiotrichaceae bacterium. Taxonomy (GTDB): domain Bacteria; phylum Pseudomonadota; class Gammaproteobacteria; order Beggiatoales; family Beggiatoaceae; genus JAUXCJ01. The sequence goes on from JALWSU010000047.1 coordinate 1,068, forward strand.
AACATAAGAACGAATATCGGTTTGGTTATAAACATATAGCGTTACCCGATTTAGTTAAGTACAAACCTGCCAGGTTTTTAAAACCTGGCAGGTTGGTACACTGTATTTTATACAAACGGGTAGTGCTATAACATTTACAATCATTCCGTTTCTGCTTCTTAGATGGCTTGACTAACTTGTTTTTTGTAATTTCTAAGTCCGCGCTCTACAGGAGAATACTTGGAGGATGTTAAGAAGATCGTTTGTAAGTTCTTGCTTTGGGGAAAGATTAGTTTGGTTGAGAACCCTTTCCACCGCTTTACTTGATAATCCATTCGATAAGCTCGAATCCAAATCTTGCGATTCGGTGGGCAACCTCTCGAGTTGTTCACCTCGCATTGCGCGTTCCAGGTTTTAAGCCCACGACGCTTATAGTTGAGTTCACTTCCGATGTCTTTGATGATTGAACGTCGCTTACTCCGTTACTTCGTTTCGGCTTTTGGGTACTTGGATTGCATGAAGTTGATTTGTCTTTCGAGGTCTTCTCGCTGTTTGGGGCTTGAGACTCTGCAATAGCATAAGGTGGTGCTGTGCTTTTGTAAACCAAGCTAGGCTTCGACATTATATTGTCGTTGCCTAGATTTGGTTTTATAAGATTCAATTGTTCCATTATCTGCGTAAGTTCTTAGTGTGTTTGGGTGTAAACCTAATATTTTACTGGCTTCTCTGCTTGGTAAGTATTTAATCTCAATAGATGATAGAAGATTTATTAGCATTTGTCAAGAAATTAGGTACTATGTGACAACTATCAATCAAAATGTTCAAACGCTGCTATAGCCGCCCCAATAATCCCAGCTTGATTTAACATTTTAGCAGGCACAATTTCAGCGCGACTTTCCAACAAATGCAAAAATTTCTTATGCTTACGACTCACTCCGCCACCAATAATAAACAAATCTGGCGAAAATAAAACCTCCATACGCGCCAAAAATTCATTAACCCGATACGCCCAAGCCAACCAATTTAAACCTTCTTTAGTACGATTCCTAGCCGAAGCGCGATGCTCAGCATCCTTACAACGTATTTCTAAATGCCCAAATTCAGTATTAGGCACCAAATGCCCATTCACAAAAATAGCACTACCAATCCCAGTACCAAAAGTATGCAAAATAACAACCCCAGTATGTCCCTTACCAGCCCCAAACGCCATTTCAGCAACACCTGCCGCATCAGCATCATTTAACAACAACACAGGGCAACCAGTTTTAGCTTGAATTAAATCCTCACCATTAGTACCAATCCAAGATTGATCAACATTAGCAGCAGAATAGGCAACACCATTTTTGATAACCGCAGGAAAAGTACAACCGATTACTCCCTGCCACTTAAAATGTCGCACAATTTCAGCAACAACATCAGCTACCGCCTCTGGTACCGAAGGCTGTGGGGTAGGGAGACGAAAACGCTCAGCTGTTAGCTCCCCAGTTTCAATATTAACTGGCGCACCCTTAATACCAGAACCGCCAATATCAATACCTAAAATTTCCATTCTACTTAAAAAGCCCCAAAAAGTATTTTTTAAATCTTAAACTAACAATAGTTGGAACAGTATTTCAAAACCCAACAGCAAAAAAACCTGCCAGGTTTTAAAAACCTGGCAGGTTTGGCTTAACTTAATGGCAGTGAGGCTGAACGCCTAGCTAAACTTCGATAAATTGAGTAAGATTCTTTACTGGTAGTAGCAGAAAGAGGGCGAGACATCACCGTTTCTAGTGGATGTGGGCTAATACCCAATTGCTTAAAATCATTTTTATCTCCACAAATACTATCCAGCTGTGAACTATGGAAATTATCCAATGAGTAAGGTTTGCCCGGAACTCTTTCCATAATCTGGGCTATGAACTTAGACATGCTTGTATTTAAAGGTATGATATAGCGTTTCAAACCCATTTGTTTTGCAGTATAGGCAACCAATTCTTGCAGAGTATAAACTTTAGGACCACATAATTGATAACGCTTTCCATAACTGTCTGGTTTATCTAGTGTTTTAACTATAGCCGCTACTACGTCTTTAACCCAAACAGGTGCAAATTTAGCATGTGCAGAAGGTAGCATAAATATAGGAGAAGGCAAGCGCAATAAAGCAGCAAATTTTTTCAATATGCCCCCATCTTCTCCAAAAATAATGGATGGCTTAAAACTAGTAACATTTAAGCCATCTGCCGCATGTAGTAAATCTTCCGCTTCTCCTTTGGTACGCAAATAATGACTGTTTTTAGCGTTGGCGTTTAAGCTACTCATATGCAATAAACGCTTGATATTATTTGCTTTACAAGCGGAAATTAGTTTTTCAGCTAGTTCAACATGGGCTTTACGAAAGCCAGTTCCATCATGACTAGTTTCATTCAAAATGCCAATCAAATTAATTACTGCATCATTGCCGGCTAATTGTTGATTCAATTGTTCCTGATTATAAACATCTGTTTCAAGCAGCGTTAATTTAGGTAATACTAATAAATCACGATTCTGTTCAAAATTCCGTGTCAAAACTCGTACTTGGTAACCCATATCAATTAAACGAGTCGCTAGATGTTTACCAATAAATCCTGTACCACCTAATATAGCAATATTACGCATATTTTTATTTACCTATCAAGAAAATAAAAGAAAATAAAAGAAAAATTTTTTATGAACGCTTCCGCAATTTTGGATTCATCGCTTCACGCATACCTTCTCCAACAAGATTAAAGGCTAATACTACAACCAAAATAGCTATACCGGGCAAATAAAAGAGCCAAGGCGCATCGAAAATAAAGTTTCTGCCATCAGCCAAAATATTGCCCCATGTTGCATAGGGCGGTTGCACACCAAAGCCAAGAAAACTTAAACCTGATTCAGTCAAAATCGCTGTAGCTACGCCAATAATAGCCGAAATTAAAACTGGTGCCAGCGCATTTGGTAACATGTGCCGAAACATAATATATCGTGCTGGTAATCCCAACGCTTTTGCAGCTATAACAAAATCTTGTTCGCGCAATGATAAAAATTCCGCTCGCACAAAGCGAGTCGTTCCCATCCAGCTAGTTAATCCGATTACAATCATAATGTTATAAATGCTAGGCGGTAATAAAGCGACGACGGTTAAAATTAAAAAAAAGGTTGGAAAGCACAACATTATATCAGTGAAGCGCATAATTAGCGTATCGACAGTTATTAGACCACCAATACGCACATTACCATAAAATCCCGCTAAACTACCGAATAATATACCAATAAAAGTCGATAATCCTACAGCTACAAAGCCAATAGATAGGGATACAAATGAACCTTGTAACATTCTAGCGAAAACATCCCGCCCTAATTCATCAGTTCCTAATAAATAAATACCAAATTGTGGCAAATCTTCAGCGGGGAGTAAATCTTTAGAGGCAAAAGAAAATGGCGGCAAAAACTTATCCACTAATCTAACTGTAGAAGGATCGAAAACGACAAACCATTCTGTTAATACTTTGCCACCAATCGCGGCAATAATAAGTAAAATCAGAACAATTAAACCCGTCATAGCTAAACTATCGTGTTTGAAGAGCCGCCAAAATTCTTGCAATGGAGTTTCTGATTGAACTGTCATCAATAATTCTCACTCTAAGCGAATACGTGGATCAGCTACGGCATAAAGAATATCTGACAAAAAAGTACCCGCCAATGTCAAGGCTGCCGCAATAAAATTAATGGTTAAAATCACTGGAAAATCACGAGATAATATTGCTTCATAACCTAGCCTTCCTAATCCGGGCCAAGCAAAAATATATTCAAAAATCACCGAACCTCCAATTAATCCGGGTAATAAGAAGCCAAATAAGGTTATAAAAGGTAATAGAGCATTGCGTAGTGCATGATGATAAATCACGGTGTCTTCATCAAGTCCCTTAGCTCGTGCAGTTCGGACATAATCTTGACTAATAACTTCTAGCATTTGGGAACGTACATAGCGAGAAAGTATGGCAATACCAGCTATAGCAGACATAATAGAGGGAACTACTAAATGCCAAATTTTATCCATACTTTGAAATAAAGGACTCGCATCTTCCATCCCAAAAGTTCGCATCCCGATAACTGGTACTCCAAACCAATCAACTACCCATAAAATCAAAATATAGGATAAAAAAAAGCCAGGAACGGAAATTAAAGTATAAGCAATAAAGGTTGAACCGCGATCATAGGCAGAACCTCGCCGAATCGCGGCTTGAATACCAGTTGGAAACGCCAAAGTCCAAACTAGTAATGTCGCACAAATAAATAAAGGTAAGGAATTCAAAAAACGATCCCAAATTTTAGGCAATACGGGCTGACTATCTTTAAATGATTTCAGCTCACCCGTCATTAAATCGCGCATCCAGTGATAATATTGCAGATAAATCGGATCATCTAAATGAAAAGCCGCCCTAATTTTAGCAATATCTTCAGGCTGCATCCGAGGATTAGAAGGATCAACCTCACTAGGTTCACCAGGTGCTAGTAATACAATAGAATGCGCTATCACCGACACAATGAAAAGTAACACCAAACGTTGTAATAAATTACGAAAAATATAAGACCACATAAGTATTTGATTGAATTTTAATTTACCCTAGTTTCTACGCTAAAGCTTGCCATTCAGTTAAGCTTTTTTCTGCTTGGAGTCCAAAGCTTTAGCTTTGGACAACCTCCCAAAGCTAAAGCTTTGGACTCCAAAATAATCCTTTTGTTCTCGTTACCACGCTAGAGCGCACTCCCTTATACATAAGTTAAATTGTCACTTCGGTTTCGACGTCAGGAACAATCTGGAGAAATCTTTGATTTGATTAAGATTTTTCCTATAGTTGAACTTACTTACAGGAGTGATTAATAAGTTTTTTAATAAAAATCAAATGCTTAATTAGTTGTGTATAAATGAGTACGCTAGAGCGTGGGAACGAAAAAAATTTATTTTTGAACTTTAACATTTTTTCTTTTCTCAAGCAAAAAAACTTGATCATTGAGTGAAATACTTACTATAGTTTGATAAGCTTTAGCTTTGGCTACGCTTACTTAGCTACGCTTACTTCGTTTCGTTTGGCAGGTCGCCCAAAGCTGAAGCTTTGGATTCCAACTATTAAAAATTGGCACTTAATTTGCTGAAATGCGCGCGCGTATGGTATGTATAATAAAGCTTTAAAACTCTCGTTCCCACGCAGGAGCGCACTCTCTTATACACAAGGGCAACCGATTGCCCCTACAGTAACGCTTCACTTGACTGGATAAAGTTATAATGAGAAATTTATTAAAAAGCTTTAGTTTCAATATATTACTGCATATGTTTGTTTTAGGTAATCTCCAAGCTGTTCCTGTTGTTGGCTCAATTCAGGAATTTAATTGTACTTCAGACGTTTATACACACATACGCAATGGTACAATCCTACCAGTTTACTTTAAAAGCCAACTACAAGCTGGCGATAAAATCCTTATCAATTCAAATCAAAATCGCCTTTCTTTTAAACTCAGTTATGAGCAACAGATACCAAAGGTGACAGCTGAAACAACCTATACAATCGTTACCCCACCAGCATTATTAATTAAAAATCTTTCGGTGACTTGTCCATTAAAAGCTTATAAAATTCAGCGCAATGCTGAAATACTGCCGCTACCAATTTGGCTTCGGGTAGGTGATCGAATTTTGGTTGATCAAAAAATACCTATGATGAAGTTGAAATTAGCTGGTAAAAAAGTTGTGGTAAATTATAAAAATTCACCTTATACAGTAAAATCAACCAAGGTAGTTTCTTGGTGGTCGAAATTGTTAGGAAAAATAGGGAAAACGATTACTAAATTGCACAACGAGAAATTCAAACGGTTCACCGCGCTTCTTCACAACAGAGGAGTAAATCATTCCAGTTCATCAACTTTAGTAGCACCATATACTAATTTGCTTAACAAGCGCAAAGCTAGAAAATTAGTCTCTGGTATCAAACCATTATATATAGCATGGAATGGTGGCAAAGCTCCTTACAATTTAATACTCAAACGAGGCAATGATGATGTTTTCAAATTCACAAGTCCCGAACGGCGGTTCAAAACTCCAGCCTTGACATTAACAAAAGGCGAGAATTATCAACTACAAATTTGTGATGCACAAAAAAAATGTTCCGCAAATTATAAATTAACCATCGTTAAACCACCCCACTATCCATCAAAATTGATAGTTGATAATGATATAACAGCAAAAGCCACGTGGTTAGCTGCACAAAATAGAAAATGGTATTTTGAAGCCTATCAACAACTAGTTCCACTAGCAGAAAAACAAGCAGCAGCAAAAATAGTGCGTGATGCTTTAGAACAAGGAGCTAGGATAAAATTGCCTAGAAATTAATTGGAGTCCAAAGCTTTAGCTTTGGATCGCCCAAAGCTAAAGCTTTGGACTCCAAGTCAATTCAAAATTTTAACAGTTTGTTTTTATTAATGAAATTATAAAATACCCACTTATCACCACTTACACTCCGAACTTACACCTAGATTTTTATCATTTCCCATCCCCAAACACCACAAACCCAGCCCAAAAATAAGGATGATGATAAATATCTTCAAATTCCCCATCTAATTTACCCTTACCTTTTAGCATCGCTAATTTAGCTTGTCGCAAAGATTCAGCCAATGGGCGTTTATTTTTAAGTTGACTGAATAAAACTTGGTTTAATTGTTGAGTAGCTTGAGATTCGACGCCCCAAAGTGAAACGGATACTGCTGGAGTTCCTGCATACATAAATGCACGAGTTAAACCTATCACGCCTTCACCTTTAACATTCTTGCCTCGTCCAGTATTACAAGCAGAAAGCGTTACCAAATCCGCATTCATTTCTAAACCAAACACATCTGCCATCGTCAAATAGCCGCCATTTTCAGGATAAGATAATAGCACTGCGGGTTGATTAATGTAGCTCAGTTCATCTGGCAAAACCGCATGAGTAGCGAATAGTATATAACTAAAATCAGATAACTCTTTGTCTTCATTAAGATATAATACATTTTCACGCGAAGCGCGTTCGCCTAAATAGAGTTCTTCAGGTGTTACATTGAATAATTTTGCAATATTTAAGGCTTCGTCTCTAGTATTGGGTAATTGTGGGATGCAACCGCCACCTAATAAATCACGATAGGCTCTGGTACGTAAGCCCTGAAAAACCTCCGAGGTTTGGCTCGAAACATTATTCCCACAATTTTCTGCTTGAAAAACGGGATCAGCAAAAGCAAGAAAAGGTTCGCGTTCTTCAGTGTCACTGCGTTTTTTAGTAGCCTCGCGTAAGGTTTTTAATAAAGAAGCAGAGGATAAATAGGCGATTGCATAGTCTTGTATCAAATAATGTGGCTCTTCCTCGTCTGGATCTGTGATAAGGGCTTCAAATGGCAATTCATACAATGCGCCAGTAGGAACTATATAAATTGTATCTGCTTTACTGATTAAATCACGTGCCGCTTTGGGCAACAATTGCTGATAAAGCCCATGACTCACTTTGACAAATTCAGGTAAGCTCTCATCAACAGCATTTTGTAAGTGATACTTGAGTTCAGCATTTTGTTTATTTTTAGCCATTTCAAGTTCCTCTATCATAGATTCAATGCCAACCTCACGAAAATTAGTGACTTGTTGCTGAATTTGCTCTTTTGTCAAAGCCAGATTGAACATAGAAAATTCTTGCTTGCCAACTATCCACAAATCGGTGCTATCTTTCCTCACATTATAAATCAGCATCATTTCGCCCGCTTGTAATACTTGCTTTTGTAAGTTTTCCAAAGTTACAGGTTTCGGATATTTAAGGGCGTAGTAAGCCGGATATTTCGTTT
>JALWSU010000048.1 GCA_026993485.1 Thiotrichaceae bacterium
CTGCTGGGAGTTTGAAGGTTGGTGAAGTGCTTGTGCTGCATAATGGGACGACTGTGGTTGTGGAGGAAGTCGATTCTCGTGTGCGGCAGGTGCGGGTGTTTAACTTTAGTGTTGCCAATGCTCATAACTACTTTGTCGGTGGGGATGGGGTGTTGGTGCATAATGCTTCTAAATATATTTACAGAGGAGATAATAATTATAGAGGAGGGAATATTGGAGTACCTATAAATAAGATTCCAACAGCAACAGATATTATTGATCATGTAACACAGAAGAAAACTGGAAACCCATTTGTTTCATTTTCAACAAAACGAGATAAAGGTCCTAGTCATTCGAGAGGAGCAGCCTATTTTGGAAAGAAAATTATTAAAATAAGTAGAGATGACCTAGATTGTTTGATAGAAAATGGTACTATAAGAGAAATAACCCCTGATGATGCTTTTGGCATTATCAATTCTGATCCAAAAAACAAAATTAGAAAAAAGGCTCAAGGTATCAAACAAAATATGGAACGAAATAATGAACGGTTAATTCAAGGTGAAATTCCATCTGGAATTATAAAATAAAAAGGTGATTTATGACAAATAATCATTTTAGACTTATTGATACAATGGGAACTCATAATCCTGCCTTAATCACATTAAAAGAAAAAGGATATGAATTAGGGATTGATCCTCCAACAAACGAGGATGGTGAAGTAGATATGTCTCCTGAATCTGGAGTTGGCTTCTTCTGGGCAAAAAAACAAGAGCATGAATTTGTTGCAGGTGATCCTTTGACATTATTAGGTTTGGTTTCCATTTGGGAACATCGTGGAGATATTTGGAGACGTGATGATGATATTGATGTATATGATCAACTTATGACTGAAGTTTATGGAGATGAATAAGCGAAAAATAATTGGGGTAATAGTAAAATTCTTTAATACCTGAATTTATCTACCTTTTATAATCATTTGAGCAAGTATAGGTGGGTAGAGCAGAGCGAAACTCACCTTAAAAGATGATAAATCTGGGACAACTAGTTTTCAGAAAGTTACTGATTTGATTCAGGGAGAGAAGTCTTATCGGTTGGTTGAGATTACGCTGAGTTCAGGAAAGAAGATTGAGGCTACTGCGGAACATCCTTTTTATATTAAAGGGAAAGGGTGGAATCCTGCTGGGAGTTTGAAGGTTGGACAGGTGCTGGTGCTGCATCATGGGACGACTGTTGTTGTGGAGGAAGTCGATTCTCGTGTGCAGTGGGTGCGGGTGTTTAATTTTAGTGTTGCCAATGCTCATAACTACGGTGGGGATGGGGTGTTGGTGCATAATGCTGATAAACCACTTGGCTGGGGTTGGGAAAAAAATCTACCAAGGAGGAAACAAACTGGAGGTGATGATACTATGAAAACCGAAAGAGCTGCCAGACGAGAAGCGTTCAGAAGATATAATATTCGTACATCTATAGCAAATAATTTTACACGAAAGCTAGTTAAGAACGGAAAAGCAAACGTAAGAGGGCCATATGGCGAACCTGATGAGATTATAACGGCCACAGATATTTATGGTAAGGAGCATGAGATAGATCATCATAAATGGGGGCATAGGTTTTCAGCACCACCATGAAATGGAATACCCTCATTATCATGGTTCAAAGGGTGAACATTTATGTTACCGCCCAAGACCATTTGATCCTAATAAGTACCGTTATTATGGTACTTATAATAGTCGCTAACAGCAAGAAAAATTTTGCAGATTTAGTTCAATTTTATTCATGAATTTCTGGATGTGTTATTATTACAACATTTGTGAAATAAGTTAACTTGCAAATTAATACGAATCACATCCATAAAAGGAGTTATTATATGGTATTTGTGTATTACGATAATAATGTTCAAAAAGTAAAATCTTTTTTTCCACTTATAAAATTTAACAAGTTTAACACGCTAGATGCATTGTGGTTAAAACCATCTGGACATTTGTCGCAATTAGAAATTTCTCATATTATAAAAGCATTTAAACCATTGGTATGTACATTATGGTTTATGACATCTGGTAGGGGCACTGTAAGAATAAATGACTATAAGCGTGCATTTGGTGATTGGAGAAGATTGTCAAAAAATGTCGTATCTAAAGTTGATATAAGACGGAGAGAAATAGGAGAACCAGATAAATATTATTCTGATATTTGTATTGTTGATAATTCATCTGTTAGTGATCTA
>JALWSU010000049.1 GCA_026993485.1 Thiotrichaceae bacterium
TTAGACTTTGGCGATAAACCTCCGAGGTTTCCAAAACCTCGGAGGTTTAGACTTTGGCGATAAACCTCCGAGGTTTCCAAAACCTCGGAGGTTTAGACTGAAATTCTTTTTGCCAATTTCTTTTAGTCACTTGGAGTAGAATATGCGAAGATTTTCTTCATACGGTTCCCCAAATAAAAAAACCGATTACTACGTCCCCAGAGAAGCATTAATTGCCAATGCTCTTAAGCAATTGAAAGGAGAAGAATTAGATGATGGAGGGCATTATATAACCGTCTGGGCACCCCGTCAAACGGGTAAAACTTGGATTATGCAAGAAGTGGTATCAAGACTTGAGCTAGATGAACAATTTGATGTGGTTTATCTCAGTTTGCAATTTCTTTCTGAAGAGAATGATGCTGATACAGTAGCTGAAATCGTTGCCCATGAATTGAGCAAAAAGTTAAACTTGGATAAATTATCTATAACTTCATTAAAGGATTTACATCTGTTATTTGAAAGAGGAATTCTTACAAAGCCTTTAATTTTGATTTTGGACGAATTTGATGTCCTTGAGCCAGCCGTAATTGCTAAATTAGTCGCCGTTTTTCGTCATATTTATATGACTCGCCGAAGTCAAACTAACCTGTCAACGGCAGATAAGGATTATTTATTACATGGTTTAGCCTTAATAGGAGTGCGTGCCGTCTTAGGAGTAGAAAATGTTAAAGGTTCTCCCTTTAATGTTCAACGTAGTTTGCATATCCCCAATTTAACCCATGATGAAGTAATTGAGCTATTTAATTGGTATCAACAAGAGCGACATCAACAGATTGAGCCAGAAGTGGTTGAACAAATTTGGTACGAATTCCAAGGGCAACCTGGACTCACTTGTTGGTTTGGAGAATTATTGACGGAAACTTATAATCATGCGACTGAACAACCGATTACGATGACACTCTTTAAAGGCGTTTATGCAGCCGCCCTAAATTTATTGCCCAATAATAATATTTTAAATATCATCAGTAAGGCGAAACAAGAAGCTTATAAACCTTATGTGTTGGAATTATTCCAAACGAGAAAGAAACTCAATTTTACTTATGATGATCCCATTCTCAATTTTTTGTATATGAATGGAGTCGTTTCTATAGAAGAAGTCAGTTTGAACGAACATTATGTCAAATTTCCTTGCCCATATATACAAAAGCGATTATTTAATTATTTTGCCAGAGAATTGTATCAAGGAATAGACAGATTATATGATCCTTTTGAGGATTTATCAGATACCATTACCGATCAAAGCCTCAATATTCCACGTTTGTTACAACGCTATGAGCAATATTTGCAAGCCAATCGAGAATTGGTACTAAAAGAAGCCCCCCGTCGTAAAAATGATTTACGGGTATTTGAAGCCGTGTTTCAATTTCATCTTTACCTTTATTTGGTTAATTTTTTTTGTGGTTATGAAGTACAAGTAGTGCCAGAATTCCCAACGGGTAATGGTGAGATTGATTTATTGATACGTTATGCTGGGCAATTATTTGGTTTAGAATTAAAAAGCTTTGCTAACCAACCTGGTTATCGTCAAGCTCTCAAACAAGCGGCTAAATATGCTAAAAATTTAAGTGTTACTGACATTTGGTTGGTATTATTTGTCGAAGCGGTAGATGATCAGAATCGACAACGGTTTCAAATGGATTATACGGATAATAACACGGGGGTGGTGGTACATCCCGTGTTTGTGCAGACGGGGAGTTGGCTACTGTGATTATGCGTCAATGCCATTAAGTTAAGACAAACCTAACAGGTTTTTAAAACCTGTCAGGTTTTTTGCCGTTGGAATTTCAAAAACCTCCGAGGTTTTGAAAACCTCGGAGGTTTAGACTGAAATTATTTTTGTCAATTAAATTATTACAGCAAGGCATCAAAGGTTATAAAAACTCAAAAAATTAGAATCTGATGAAACTTTCTAAAGGCAAAAGTTATGGAAAAAGTCAAGAAAGCTAATGATTTATTTGGAAAAATAAATATTTATCCCCCTAGGCATGGCAAAAAACGAGTTGAAATATATATTCGGCTGGATCAACGAGTAGAAAATATGCGTGCTGGTATCGCAATTGACGGTTCGGCTTCTATGATGTCTTTATTTGCAGCTAATATACCGAAATTGTTTCGACAACCTGGTGCCAATATCATGGAACCTGTTGTACGACATCTTAGTTGTTATATTTGTGACTATAGTAGTGATGGTACGGTTGAATTGTTATACTGGGCATTAGGTAGTGGCGGAAAACGGATTCAGCCACTTGGTGTTTTTTCTAGCGAGCAATGTCGTCAAATTCCAGTTGAAGGACCGACTAAATATGTTTGGGGTACTGGTACAAAATTGCTTCCGGCATTAGATTATTTTCTTTCCCAATTTCAAGATGCTGAATGGACAATAATTTTATTTATTACTGATGGTGCTCTTGAAGATTTTGAGGCAGTTAAAAGCCGAGCTATGGAGGTAGCGCAGGAAATAGTCAATGGTAGCCGTAAAGCTTGTAAATTTATCATGATTGGTATTGGCGATGCGGATGAAGAACAATTACAAGAACTCGATGATATGTTTGATGGAACCGATTTAGGTGAGATTCATGGTATTGATTTATGGGATTGCAAAATGGCTAATGATATGAATGAACTCCATGATATTTGGGATGAAGTTGATTTCAACATTACTTTACCAGGCTCTGCACGTATATTCGATTCAAAACATAAGCTCTTACAAAGTTATGCCGATGGTATTCCTCAACGTATGGAGTTTGATGTTGTTGAAACTGAAACCTCGGTTATAATCGAAATGGCTGGCCAGACATTTGCACAACCACTTGTTTAATTAAGGAGAAAATGATGACAAATTTTACTGGCGATAGGATCACATTGCCGAGTTCACTCTTAAATCCCATTTTTGGAAAAATATCTTACCGCCCAATAGATGAGAATAATATAGAAGTTATGTTTTCTATATTAATGGCAACGATTAGTGAAGGATGGAAAACCGGTGTTGCACTTGATGCCAGTATTTCTATGAAAACTGCCTATGGAAAAGGTATTGTTGGGAAACTTCCAGATGAAGTTTTTAACACTTATATACAAAATGGATGGGTACATGAAATCACTCGTGATGGCGTAACCAGTAAGAGCTTATCTAAACCAGCAGTTCAAGATGGCATTGCTAAAGGTTATTTTAAAGTCGCTGAAAATATAGTAGAAAGCGAAGCACGTCATTTCATTCAATATTTAGCACAAAATCTGGATGCTTCTGGTGGTACAACAATAATCTATTGGGCTTGTGGTGAAAATGGTGATGAGATTGAAGTCTTAGGTGATGTTGATGCTGATGAATGTTCCTCTCTAAGCATTAATGGGCCTAAAAACCTCGAATTTGGCAATGGTACCCACTTATTACCCGCCTTAAAATATTTTGTTGATCGTTTTGTTGAGGTTCCTAATGCTATGTATATTTTTATTACTGATGGTCAATTTGATGATCTTGAAGCGGTAAAAAGCTATTGTATTGACTTGGCTAAACGCATAGAAAATGGCACTAGAAACCCCATGAAAGCAGTTTTAATCGGTGTTGGTAAACATATTGATGAAAATCAGATGATTGAATTGGATGATTTGGAAACTGGTACCAGTATTGATATTTGGGATCATAAAATTGCTGCTGATATGCGTGAACTTACTGAAATTTTCGCCGAATTAGTTGATGAATCTCTAATTATAGCTCCTCAAGCTGCTATTTATGATGATTCTGATACGCGCGTAGCGCGTTTTACTGATGGTTTACCTGCGCGTGTTTATTTTCAGCTCCCTAAAACCTCGAAGTATTTTGAACTTGAGGTTGCAGGACAAAAGCGTATTCGTCAATATCTAACTCCAGAGTAAGATTAAATTATGCGTGCTATCAGTATGATTATTGGTTTTGGCTTACGCCAAGTGATAGGCTCAGATTTTGTAGTAGAAAAAGTCGAAGATTATTTTAACGATGACAGCCAAATCTTGCCTAACGCAATAAAAGTCGCCAATGAGCGAGCATGGCAAGCATTAGAACTAGCTATCATCGGTAACAAGTCCTTTCACAGTAAGCTAACCAAATTACTAACTAGTAAACAAATCAAAATGTTTAGTTGTCAAGTTGAAGATATATTAAATTTACAAGGTGAAAGCTTCCGACAACAATGTTTGCTTGATTTGCGGAATTTACAAAAGCAAGCGGATTTGAAAGGAACTGAAATTGTGGCAGACTGCAAAAGTTTTGACCGTTTTACCGAACCAGAACGATTAATTAATAATGCTTGGGAAATAGTCAAACAAAGTGCTAATATGTTGAAACAACAGGGTTTTATTTCCTTAAGCCAATTATTAGGATATCGTCCTCCAAATGGCCCTCCGTTGTTAATTGCTGCTTTTAGTTATTTTTTACGCCACGAAATAGTGAATGATAGTAAACTGAGTCAAGAATTTAACTTTACATTATTGCAGCGTATTAGTAGAGAACAACTACAAGGTTTTAATGCCCTACAAGATGCGATCCAAAACTTCGGTAATGAGTTCGAAACAATAATGGGACAAGTTTCCAACCAAATAACTCAAGTTGAGGAAACGGTTAAGGAGAGTCATAGCAAGATTCTTAATCTAGAGCGAAGGAATCAGGAAATTTACCAAATTCTTATCGCAGTACAGGAACAACTAGCTAAACTGCAAAAACAATCCAATAACAGTTCAGAAACTCAGGAACATTTAGAAGAACAAGCGATTAAAAAGGTTTTGCCACGATTTCAACCCAAATTATCTGAGAATCAACAGAGGAAATTACCAGCGTTTTTGCTTCAGGAATTGAAAAAAAAACCTGAACCTGAACCTAATAATACCAAAGCAAAATATAATCTAAAATTACCTAATTGGTTATTGAAGTCTCCAGATATAAATTCAAACCATCCAGAACTCCGAGAACAAGCTGTTGAAAAAACAGATAATCAAAAAATCCATTGGTATCAAAAACCTATAACCACAAATCATTCAGAACAGCAAGACAAAACCACTGCTATTGTAAACATAACAATAGAACCATCTGATTCTGGATGTGAAGTAATAAATAGTAGTGGTGATAGTGGTAGTGGTACTTATATGCTAAATCAAACAATTACTTTGGTGAGTAAACCAAAAACTGGTTGGGTATTTTCACATTGGAGCGGAGATATAACAAATAATAATAAACCAACAATAGTATTAACAATAAATATGGATAAAAATATTACAGCTCACTTTGTCCAGAAACCAAGCTATATATTGGGTGCAGCTTTTCGATAACTATATGAAAAATTAACGAATAACTGCACGGATTGCTGTTAATAAAGGATGAAACAAACCATGCTGGAAATGCCAGCCAGCAGCAGGTTACAAGTTATCTGAAGATAACTATTTCACCCGTTTAAGTACAGGTTTACTGCGAGGAGTTCTAGGAGTGGAGGGTGTTGTTTTATCAAGATTAACTGCTTGAACTTCTTTAAGCACGGTTTTATTACGAGGATTTGGTTTTGCTGTGTTATTTTGATCTATATCTTTTTGAAAGTCTTCAGGTTTAAAAAACATACCTTTGCCATTTTCTTTGGCATAAATAGCTAGTACCGCAGGTGTTGGAATAAATACCGAAAATTGGTTGCCAGAAAATCTGGCTTGAAAGCTTATCCAATCATTATCTAAGCTTAATCCTTGTATGGCATTTTCTTTAATATTTAGAATAATTTTACCGTCTTCAACAAATTGTTGCGGCACTTCTACTTCATCATTATAATCAGCATTGACTAATAAATAAGGGGTTAAGCCATTATCTGTAATCCAGTCGTACATGGCTCGGATTAAATACGGTTGGGTTGAGATCATATTTTTATTTAATTTTCAATTAATTATCACCACCAAAGGAGTACTGCCATTAAGTTAAGACAAACCTACGAGGTTTTAGAAACCTCGTAGGTTTATTACAAAAGACCTCCGAGGTTTTCAAAACCTCGGAGGTCTGATTTTAAAGCTTAACTTAATGGCATTGCCCCAAAGGAGGGGGATGGAGTCACAGGCTTAATGCACGTCTCGCCAATATTCTTTTTTCAGTAAATATGCAAATATAAAGAAAATGGCTAGAAATAGTATAACTTTCCAACCTAAAGAATAGCGTTGCAGTTTTGCTGGTTCTCCTGCATAATCGAGGAAGTTGACTAAATTAAGCACGTCTAAACGATAGCTCTTAGCTTTCGCCTCATCGGCTTTATCAACTAATTCCAGTTTAATCACTTCATGTTTATTACCATGAGCATCCGTTACAGTTTCATGAACTGCTTTTTGCCATCCTTGCCGATCCCATAATACATGAGGCATGCCCACATCTTTAAAAACTAGATTGTTGACACCCATTGGGCGTTTAGGGTCTAAGTAGAAACTCAACAAATAGGTATATAACCAATCAGTGCCACGCGCACGTGCAATTGTACTTAAGTCTGGTGGAGTAACACCAAACCATCT
Organism: Thiotrichaceae bacterium; assembly: GCA_026993485.1. Classification (GTDB taxonomy): domain Bacteria; phylum Pseudomonadota; class Gammaproteobacteria; order Beggiatoales; family Beggiatoaceae; genus JAUXCJ01. The sequence goes on from JALWSU010000049.1 coordinate 6,544, forward strand.
TTTTGCATCATCAGGATTCATTGCAATAGTCATGGTATCACCGATTTTATCGCCACTAAACATTAGGTTTTTCATCACTTCTGCATCGCTTAAACCTAAATCTTTAGCCATCCGTTGATAACGGGAATATTTGATTGAGTGACAACCCATACAATAATTGACAAACAGTTTAGCACCCGCTTGTAATGATGCTTTATCATTGATGTCAGTATGAGCCTTTTGTAATTCAATGCCGCCTTCGTTGGCTAAGGCTATGCTGGCAGGTAAGAATAAAATTAAAGCTAAAATCAATCGTCTCATTAGTGTGTCACCCTTTCTGGTACAGGTTTAGTTGGATCTATCTTGGAATACCAAGGCATTAAGATAAAAAATCCAAAATACATAGCAGAGAATAAACGTGCAAAGAAAGTTCTAATCTCTGTTGGCGGATGCATACCTAAGTATGCCAATCCAAAAAAGCTGACTAAAAATAGGAGTAAGGCCAATTTGAAAATCCAACCTTTATAGCGAATCGATTTAACCGGGCTGCGATCTAACCAAGGCAGTAGGAATAAAACCGCAATAGAGCCACCCATTGCAACAACACCTAAAAATTTATCAGGAACTGCACGCAAAATTGCATAAAATGGCGTGAAATACCATAATGGCTCAATGTGTTCTGGTGTCTTCATCGGATCAGCTGGGAAAAAGTTATTCTTTTCAAGGAAAAAACCAAAGAAATCTGGTGCATAAAATATCACCAGACTAAATATGATTAAAAAGAACGCCACTCCCATAATATCTTTCACAGTGTAATAAGGGTGAAAGGGTATACCATCAACAGGAATATGAGTTTTTGGATCTTTATTCTTTTTGATTTCAACACCATCAGGATTATTAGAACCGACTTCATGTAAAGCAATAATATGCACTACTGCTAATGCCAGCAAAATAATTGGCACTAAAACCACATGAAACACAAAAAAGCGGTTTAAAGTCGCATCTGCAATCACGAAATCACCACGAATCCATATGGCTAAATCGTTACCTATGACAGGAATAGCGCCAAAAATGGATAAAATCACTTGTGCGCCCCAATAAGACATTTGTCCCCAAGGTAATAAATAGCCTAAAAAGGCTTCAGCCATTAAGCAGAGGTAAATAAACATGCCAAGAATCCAGATCAGTTCACGCGGCTTTTTATAAGAGCCATACATCAACGCTCTGAACATGTGCAAGTAAACCACAATAAAAAAGAATGACGCACCTACTGAGTGCATATAGCGAATTAGCCAGCCATAGTCAACATCGCGCATGATGTATTCCACTGAGGCAAAGGCTAAATCAGCATCTGGTTTATAATTCGTCGCCAAAAAAATACCGGTCACAATTTGCAAGATCAGCATCATTAAAGCTAATGAACCGAAATAATACCAAAAATTAAAGTTTTTCGGTGCATAATATTGTGCCAGATGCTCATTCCACATTTTACTTAGCGGAAAACGCGCATCAATCCATTCTAAACTAGCAGTCAAAACTTTACTCATAATCAGGCCGCTCCTTTTTGATCAACACCGATTAAAATACGGGTATCGCTCAGGTAAGTATAGGGGGGGACGACTAAATTTGTTGGAGCTGGTACACCTTTCAAAACCCGCCCTGCTAAGTCGAATTTTGAACCATGACAAGGACAGAAAAATCCGCCTTTCCAATCGCTTCCTAAGCCAAAGTTCGTCGCCTCTTCTTCTGGAACATAGCTTGGAGAACAGCCTAAGTGTGTACAAATCCCAATAACTACTAAATATTCTGGTTTAATCGAGCGGGTAGGATTTTTCGCATATGCAGGTTGCTGGCTAATCACGTTTGAATCAGGATCACGCAAGATGCCATTTAAAGTGGGTAAATCAGCCAACATTTTCGCAGTCCGCTTGAGAATCCAAATCGGTTTACCGCGCCATTTTACCGTTACTTTTTGCCCATCTTCTATTTTACTAATATCTACTTCCACAGGTGCCCCAGCTGCTTTAGCTTTGGCACTGGGTTGCAGGGAGGCAAGAAAGGGCCAAGCTACAAAGCCTACCCCAACTGCTCCAACCACCGAAGTGGCTGCGACCAAAAAATGGCGTTTACCATGATCATCAACGCCATTGGTCCCTAAATTTACGCCAGTTGTGCTCATTTGAAATTATAATCCCCTTTCTAAGTGGATGGATTAAGTTATTAAGTTTCTCAATATATGAAAATTATAAATTATCCTAAAATCACGCTTTATTATCAAGT
>JALWSU010000050.1 GCA_026993485.1 Thiotrichaceae bacterium
ATTTACAGGATTGTTACTTTGAACCGATTCATTATTTATCCAAAAGAATATTCAGTTACATCATTAGATTTAACTTGTTTCTTAGCAAAAAGAATATCATTGATAAAAGAATAAGGTTTTTATATAACACATATTTTAATAACAAATATAAACAAACATTCATAAATAAACCAGCCTCAACCAACATCAAATCGAAACCAACTTCAAATCTGATATTAGGCTTAGTTATACTAAATCCAATTATAGCCAAGGGGCTAGAATTCAGGTGGTAGGGGTTCAGTATGGAATGTTATACTGGTAAAACCTAAAACTTACAATCTAATTGGCGATAACCAAGTCAATCTTGGATTGTATTTTGCATTTTTAGTTTACTCATTGATAATTCTCCATTTAGATTTTATGGGTAAATTTGGCGTTTTTTTACCCATGAGAAATATAGCACTCATTAATTAAATGAGCTAACAATCAGATTAAGCAAGGGTTTATTTATATAAAACGATGATTTACCAATTTTATGTTTTTGCAGAAAACCCTGCTCCACTAAAACATCTAAATATTTAGTCGCAGTTTTTCGTGACACGCCTAAATCTTTTTCAAGAAAAGCTATTTTAGTATAAGGATGTTTAAAGAGATTATTTAATAAATCTTGACTATAAATTTTGGGCAAGATATTTCTAATCCGCTTTTTGTAATCCATCAGAATTTTTTTAATTTCAATAATGAGAGCAATAATTTGTTCAGCGGTTTGTTCCACAGCATCAAGCATATAATAAATCCACGCTTCCCAGTTATTTTTCTCTCTCACTTCTTGTAATAAACTATAATAATCTGCCTTATTATAGATAATATAATGACTCATATAGAGTGCGGGTAAATCTAAAAGATTATTTTGTATCAAATACAATATATTAATGATACGTCCAGTACGTCCATTACCATCATAGAATGGATGAATACTCTCGAATTGATAATGGATAATTGCCATACGAATTAAAGGATCAACATCATCATCAGGTGCATTAATGTATAATTCCAGATTCTTCAATAGCTCATTTATAGTTTCGTAATCTTGAGGAGGGGTATAAATTACCTTACCTGTTTGATCATTAATCAATTTAGTTCCCAATTGCTTTCTAAAACCAGCATTATTTTGAACGATTTTTTCCTGAATAGTACGAATAATGTTCAAGGATAAAATCCCATATTGTTGAACTAATTCAAATCCAACTTGCAAGGCATGTACATAGTTTTCTACTTCTTTTACCGCAGGATTCTGAATCAAATCAGTAAATAACGTTTGCTTATAAATTTCATCGTGTGTTGTGATAATATTTTCTATAGCCGAACTCTCTTTGGCTTCTTGAATATAAAGCGTATTTATTAAGATAGCAGCATTAGGAAGCGTATTAATAATTCCTTTTAATTCAGCTAATTTTCTATTTGCAGAAATTGTTTTTTTAAGAATTTTTTTAGTTTCTAAATCAACGGCTGGTGGTAATTTAGCTAATTTAAAATTATTCATTTCACTCCAACAATTTTTTAATTGTTGCTGTTTTTCTTGGGTAACAGCTATCCATTTCGAGAGGGCGAAAATAACCTTTGATACAATTTGGATTTCGGATACATATTTGTATAAGGATAATGTTTGTACATTTGGTTTAGTTTTTGTATAAATCGGTTGGCTCGCCATTTGTTTTCACCAAACCCGCATCAATCAAAGCTTGAAGAGCTTTCTCTTTGCTGGAAGTAATCTCATCGGTATATTTTTTTAACCGCTCTAATATTTTTTTAACGTCTTCTGAACTCATAATGAAAAATCTCCAAAGCTAATTCACATAAGAAAATTGTGAATGTTTTTATAAAATCAAAACGGATACCATTTGTCAAATCTATTGTCTGAATCAGAATTTACAGAATTTGAGAATTTTCAGGATAATTAATAGTTATAGCGTTTACCGATTGCATAAAATACAGCTAGTAAACCTGACAGGTTTTTAAAACCTGCCAGGTTTGCTTTATTTACTTTCTTTTATACTTTCTATTTATTTCTTTCCAGACTTGGTTTCCCACACTTGGTTTCCTACACTTGGAAACCAAGTCCTAGTAACAATTGACTTAGTAACAATTGACTTACTAACAAATAAAAAAACACATACAACAACAAGTATTCAACTCC
>JALWSU010000051.1 GCA_026993485.1 Thiotrichaceae bacterium
CACCTAGCCCACGCAACCGCCCCAACAAACGCAAATTCACCCGTCGGATCAGCCAAATTTACTGGATTCCCACCCACATAAATATAGCCATTCAATCCACCACCCAAACCAATCGGATCAAATTCCAAACGAAGTAAGCGAAGCTAAATATCTACCAGTTTCAGGATCATAATCCCGCAAATAATTCTGATGAAACCCAGTTTCCTCATCAAAATACTGCCCTGGAAACCGTAAATTATTTCCCACCAGTTCCGAATTGAGAATAATTCTGCTCAAAAAAATATACTAGCTTTTTTATAACAAAATCAAATTCGCCTGCTTTGATAAAATATTCGTTAATTTCTTCCTGTGGATTTCTTATAATTAATCTTCCTTGTTCTTTATTTTCAATTAAATACCCTTTCCACTTATCAAAAATATCTACACCTGGACTTAAAGCGTGAAACTTTTCAAAACGTTCACAATTCTCCATTATTTCTTCTCGTGAAATATCAGAATTTCCATATAGAGCATTATCTATTTTCCAAAATAGTTCTACTTTATCTAACTGAAATAATGTTGGTTCGTTTCTAATGCCTGTATACCATAGCAAATCCTTTAAATAACCTACTGCCGTATTTAAAGAAGTTTCATCATAATAATCCCCAATTTCAATATTATTAATGATAAAGCAAATATGACCAAATAACCAACGATCTGGTTTTGGATTAACCTCAAACTGAATTGCAAAAGAATCTTTTTCACCAATTATCATTTTTCCTCCAAATGGGACGTGCAATCAAAATGATTGACATGTTTTCCGTAAATTAAAAAATACCAAAGGTACTATGGTACCAACTATCTACCGTGATAAAAGCAGGTTTTAGTCCCCAAGTTAATACATACTTCTGCTAACATATCACGAAAATAATCATTTTTAGTTTTACCACTATATTTGTACACTATGCGATAATTAACTGGAACACAAACTTGATTAATATCAGTGTAATATAAAGTAATGAGATTTAGCCCTTTAACAGCTCTTTTAGGTTTTCCAAACCAAAAGTAATCAATTAATTTGGCTTTAAGCGGATTACTGTAGTAGGGTTTATCAAGAACTGTATCATCAACACTTAATGTTCCTCCGTTTCAAACCATTTTGGAATGAATTGTTTGCCATAAGTGGTGTATATTCCTCACGCTCTAAAAAACGATTAACGCTATCGTGTGATAGAGAGTATAGTATATTTTTGCCAAACGAGCACATGTAGCTCTTTTAGGCTCACTTAAGAGGAAAAAAATATAAATAGCTAAAGTACAGCTAGCAGTTGAATGTTTTGTTAATTTTCTCATTTTTATTACAATAAACTGATATAATATCATTTACATTTGATCAGTTTAATTTATAATTTGTCAATGCGTCACTTCTAATATAGATTTATGTGAATTTCGTAATAAATAGAGAAATTATTTACATTTACAAAGTATGTCTTTAACGCTTTGAGGAATATTGTTTCTGTTTAACGGGTTTCGTTTGTCTCCAGTACTGCCACTCCAATGAACATATCCTACATTATCATAAAAGTAACGATATATTTGATCACCCCTACTCGCATACCACGTATACATGTTACCTCTAATAGCATTTTTATACGCTTCAGCAGCATCATATGGTTCAATTCCAGCTTTTGGATTACGACCATCAGTATGTTTAGGGTTAGATTGATAAGGCGGTTTATACCTATTACGCACTGTCTCAGGATGGTAAGGATCTTTTTTCAATGCTGGGCAACCACCCGAACCATTATGCACCAACACCCCATCCCCACCCATAAAGTAGTTATGAGCATTGGCAACACTAAAATTAAACACCCGCACCAACCGCACACGAGAATCGACTTCCTCCACAACAACAGTCGTCCCATTATGCAGCACCAGCACCTGACCAACCTTCAAACTCCCAGCAGGATTCCACCCTTTCCCTTTAATATAAAAAGGATGTTCCGCTGTAGCCTCAATCTTATTTCCTGAACTAAGCGTAATTTCAATCAACCGATAAGACTTCTTTCCCTGAATCAAATCCGTAACTTTCTGAAAGCTAGTCGTCCCAGATTTCTCATCTTTTAAGGTGATTTTCGCTCTGCTCTACCCACCTATACTTGCTCATCTGATTCTAAAAGGTAGATAAATTCAG
>JALWSU010000052.1 GCA_026993485.1 Thiotrichaceae bacterium
GTGCAGAAACTGGTAATAAGTCGAAATTTAAATAGGCAAAGTTTGAGGGTTCGGATTCATTTCCAGCTTTGTCTATAGCCGTAACTGCATAATAATGTGCGGTTTCTGATGGCGAGTTGTCAATTACACTTAATTGTTTGAGTTTGGTTTTTAGGTGCTAAAAGCTCATTTGGAGTTGAGGGAAACTGGGGCTTAGAATAAAAAAATAAGTAAAACAATGTTTTAAGAATTGTTAAGGCTGTTTTAATATTAACGATTATATTAGAAGTGATTTTGGTGGGCAAGTGGGCAAGAAAATTCAATATTTTTCCACTTGTTCACCCTACGTTATTGTATTTTAAAGTAATATTACATTTACACCACCTTCAGAAAGCGCATCCATAATGGCTTCAAAAAGTGATTGCCCATTAAGTTCATAATCAGGCATTTCATAAGTTTCATCTAGTGTGCAAGTGAGTTCATGATAATCATGAGCATACCATTCACGCACCCAAGCTGCTCTATCTAAATAGTGGCGAGCTATATGAGATTGATGCCAACGCAGAGTAAATGGAATAGTAGCTCCAAATCCACCACATAAGCAATCACTAAGAGCGTCCAAACTACGACCAAAATAGCCTCCAGGACCATTGATTGCTTCTCCTATGGCACAAAAAAAACTCGGATAGTCTGTAATATGAGTTCCATATAAATCAAAACGGCTTCCAGCAGGAGCGTCTTGACGAACAATATCTTTATAATAGGTACTGCCATGATAATTTATAACAATTTGTAACCAAGCTCGTCGTTCTTCAAAGGAAAAATTTGCCCAAATGTTTTTGTGAGTGGGAGTACCACTTCTCCAATGTTCCCAAAGAGCTAATGAGTGAGGTAATGCACAGTCCCATAAACCCCCAACCATAACAATCTCAAATTCATCTGTTATCGGATGAGATGGGTGACACTGAATAGGTTTTGCGCTGGTAAAATAATATGAACCAATTACTTCCTGTTTATGGTTGAGTATTAGGATTTCTAGATTGATATCTCGTGGCCATTTTCGCTTATTTAAGCACCAATCTTTTAAAGGGCCATTAGGATAGCATTGCTCCAAAGTTATTTGATGGTACACATAATCATCAATCTCAAGTTGTTTGTCACCCATTAGTCCAATAATATTGGAGAAATATCCGTATAAGTCTCCATTTTCATTGCTTATAATTGAGAATGAATATTTTTTATCAGTTTTATTTTTAGTGAACATTAATACCTCTTTTAACAATCAAAATTTAATTAATTTTAGGCAAATCAATCCACTATAAGTAAAAAAATAGAATGATTTTTCAAACCAGTTTATATATTAGACTTTATACATATTTAATGATAAGTAATTTACTTTACTAGATTAAAATAATGTATTCTCAAGAAATAAGTGACATAAAATATGTAAAAAGTATATTTTATAGAAATTACTTTTTATTCTTTTTCCCTTTCTTATTCCAAGAGGGATCACCTCCTTCAGGATACCAAGGTCCAGGAAATAGACAGGTATTGTCATAATTATGGTTTATTGCGTATCCCAATCTTCCATCTGGTAATTCAAGAATTCTGTGATTTGTACCTGGCACATCCCATTCTTTAGAACCCCTATTTTTTTTACCAAGAGCTTGAAAAATTGTCTGTTGACCAGTTGCTCTATCAATTCTAGGAGTTCCTTCCCCTAGCTTAATTTTTTCGTATTCTTCTCGTATTCTTTTCGGAACGTTATTAGAATCTGAAAGCCTAACATTATGCACCAACACCCCATCCCCACCGACAAAGTAGTTATGAGCATTGGCAACACTAAAATTAAACACCCGCACCTGCCGCACACGAGAATCGACTTCCTCCACAACAACAGTCGTCCCATTATGCAGCACAAGCACCTGACCAACCTTCAAACTCCCAGCAGGATTCCACCCTTTCCCTTTAATATAAAAAGGATGTTCCGCAGTAGCCTCAATCTTCTTTCCTGAACTCAGCGTAATTTCAATCAACCGATAAGACTTCTCTCCCTGAATCAAATCCGTAACTTTCTGAAAGCTAGTCGTCCCAGATTTCTCATCTTTTAAGGTGATTTTCGCTCTGCTCTACCCACCTATACTTGCTCATCTGATTCTAAAAGGTAGATAAATTCAG
>JALWSU010000053.1 GCA_026993485.1 Thiotrichaceae bacterium
AATCAGTTAATCAGATTAATCACAGTTCAGATATTTTGTTGTCTGAACTGTGATTTTTGTGATTTTGGTGATTACTTTGATTTTGAGTGAGTTTTTTTAAAGGAGATATTTTATATGCGACGATATTTGTTATTGATTTTCCTAATCTTTATTTTTCCACCCACTTATGCGGCAAAAATTGCTTTAGTCATTGGCAATGGTGCTTATGATAAAAATTATAGCCGTTTGCATTTGGATAAATTAGATAATCCTGTTAATGATGCGATTGATATGGCTGCTGAGCTTAGGAATTTAGGCTTTGAGGTGATTTTAAAAACCAATGTTGGTAAAAGAGCTATGAAGGCTGCGGTGCGTGATTTTAGTCGGCGTTTGCGTCAGCGTGGTAAAGTGGGTTTGTTTTTCTTTTCTGGGCATGGTTTTCAATATCATAATGTTAATTATTTAATCCCCTTACGGGCTGATATTCAAAGTGATATTGATATTGATGATGAGGCTTTTAAAGTTAGTTATGTTTTGCGTCACATGGAAAAAGCTAATCCGGGCGTTAATATTATGATTCTTGATGCTTGTCGTAATAGTATCCCCAAAGATTTTTTTAAAAATAGAGAAAATAAGGGACTTTTCGATGGTGTTAGTTCTGGTTTGAATAGTATGCAAGCTCCTATGGGTTCTTTAATCGCTTATGCTACTGCGCCGAATGAAGTTTCATGGGGTGGTTTACCTGGTGAACGCAATAGTGTTTATACCAAGTATTTATTAAAGGAATTACGAACTCAAGCGAGTTTGAGCGTAACTAAGTTGTTTATTGAAGTACGTAATAATGTAATTGAGGCAACTAAAAATGAGAAAAAACCACAAGTTCCTTGGGAATCTATATCTTTAACTCAAGATTTTTGTTTTAGTCAATGCGCTAGTAAACCTGATGTTTCGGCTTTATTACGCACTTGTGCCAGTCATTTGCGGGCGAATCGTTTAACAAGTGGTAGTAGTAATGCTTTTTCTTGTTATCAAAAAGTTTTAAGTGTTGATGAAACTAATCAAACGGCTTTAAATGGTTTAAGTGAAATTGAAAAACGTTATGCTCGTTGGGCTAGAAGAGCTTTTAATCGTGGGGATAAGAAAAGAGCGAAATTTTATTTAGCTGGATTAGCAAAAGTTAATCCAGATTCTCCGATTTTGCTTGAATTTGATTTTACACTTACTGGTGTATTCCAAGATACTTTAAAAGATGGCAGTAAAGGTCCTAAAATGGTTTGGATTCCTGCTGGTTCTTTTAGGATGGGTGATATTCAGGGTGGTGGATATTCTAATGAAAAACCTGTGCATAGAGTTTCAATAGATCGTTTTGCTATGGGCAAATATGAGGTGACGTTTGCTGAGTATGATAGGTTTTGTAAGGCTACGAGTAGAAGTAAACCAGACGATGAAGGCTGGGGGCGTGGAAATCGTCCTGTGATTAATGTGTCTTGGAATGACGCTGTAGCCTATGCCAAATGGTTAAGTCAGCAAACTGGGAAAAAATACCGTTTACCTACTGAGGCTGAATGGGAATATGCCGCCCGTGCTGGTACGGAGACTAAGTATTGGTGGGGTAATAATATTGGTTCTAATAAGGCTAATTGTTGGAATAGCGATTGTAAAGATAGTTTTAAATACACAGCACCTGTTGGCTCCTTTAGTGCAAATCCATTTGGTTTACATGATACTGCTGGTAACGTCTGGGAGTGGACTTGCTCTGAATATAAGGATAAATATCAAGGAAAGGATAAATATCAAGGAAGTGAAAAAATATGCAAAAATAGTGCCAGCCTTTTCGTCCTGCGCGGCGGTTCGTGGGACACCAGCGCTAGGTGGTCGCGGACGGCGTACCGTGGCAGGGACGAGCCGACGGAACGCTACGGGCTCGGCGGTTTTCGGCTCATCAGGACACCGTAACACTTGGGTTTTGGTACTTGAGCGCTTGGACGGGGGGATGCAAGGGGGGGGGTGTCCCCCCCTTGCAAATTTTTTTTTAGGGGTATTTGGGGATTTTTTGATGTCTGAACTGTGATTTTTGTGATTTTTGTGATTACTTTGATTTTGAGTGAGTTTTTTTATCATGGTTAATCAGTTAATCAGATTAATCACAGTTCAGATATTTGGTTGTCTGA
>JALWSU010000054.1:0-1844 GCA_026993485.1 Thiotrichaceae bacterium
GCTCCCTTAAACAAGGCTACTTTATCTTGAGTATCAATTACAATTAAAAAATCAGCGTTCATGTCATCTGAATCTGAAGTTGAACTAGAAAAACGCAATTTTTTTCCAATAACAATTATATAATTGTCTGGTTTTAAGACTTTCCCAACTCCTTCCCAAACGCCCGTATAGATGCCGATACTCATATTACCGTCATCATCAAAGTAAACATCCATTGGAGTAAAGTCATCAGAAACTTCGCACTTTTCTGAACTGCAAGAAATTTCCATGTCATAATTTCGGCAATTCCAATCAACAGCCAAAGCTGTAGACGAAGCCATTATCAACAACAATCCCATTATTTTTCTCATGATCGATCCTCTTTGCTGGTTTTACACATAACACCTTGCATCATTTACTGCAAAAAGCCGAACAAAGTGGCACTTTTGAACGAGGATAAGGTGCCAGAATAATATATTACTAGGACTTACGCATTGACCGAACCAAACCTATCTTTTTCAAGAAAAACAACTTGTTAACAATTGAGAACGACTTTGGAGTCCAAAGCTAAAGCTTTGGACTCCAAAGAAAAAATAAAAAAATAGTTTGTCAATGCGTAAGTCCTAATTATGTTTTTTAAGCTTGTCATATTAATGTCATAATCAATTTATTCTTAGAAATGAATAGCATATCTAAAAAATCTTCTAATCCAGTTTTATCGGCTCTAAACAATCAGACAACTAAGCGTCGTCGCAAGTGGCGTATGTTTAAAGATAAACTTGCTAAATACAGTATGACTGTAGGTGGTATGAGTATCATTGTATGTAGTTTGGTATATTCTCGGCTATTCCTAGTTCCAATTGCCCAGTGGAAGTATTTGATTGCACTTCAACCCAGCGTTGATATTGCTCAAATTCGCCAAGTTCTATCGCTACTGCTTTCAATGATAGTCTTCTTAAAATTTCTATTGTAATGGGTCTTTTTTCATCCCAAAATATCATTGACTCCAGAAATTCAAGTGACGGAATTGAGGTAATAAGCTTGTAAACAAACCTAGCTTCTTTATCTGTATCGAATGACAAGAAATTAACTGTGTCATCAAATACTACCGATTTTCCATCAAGCGGTCCAATGAGACTGAATTTTAAGTTTTTATAGAATCCTGAAATAGCTATTTTCCAAGCCTTAAATGTGTAAGGACCAATACCAAATACAGAAAAATCCGGTTTATTTCTATAGATTGTACTTTTTCTTCTATCAAAATACTCTTTATGATTTAATAGGTATCTCCAAGTATTAGGCGCTACACTATTTATGGCTGAAGTTTCCTCACCTACGATTTTCTGGGTTATCAACACGACTTTTCTATAATAGTTAGTTCGCCCGTTTCCGACATCAGAGCTTTTTAATAGGGGGTATATGTAATCTGTTTCAAGCCTGATAGTTTCGCCAAGACCATTCTTAAAACCTGCCTTGATAGGCTCTAATTCCATAACCTTCGAACAATCATGTTTAATCCCAGAACGCCAAATATATCGTGGGTCTTGTCCTAGCAAATGTCGCCATTTTTCAAAATGCTTCACATTACTTACAATCAACCCATTTCTTTCACCAATAATGCTATAACTCGATGATCAAGTTTTTTTTGCTTGACTTCAGATAGTTTTTCATAACTATATGTTTGTATTAAAAAACCACCTTAATTAATACCACCTCCGCCTTGGGCTTTAGCCCAATGCGGAGGTGGTAAAACCAGAGTACCTGTATAAATAATTGATTTGTTAAAAGTTATTTTTATTAGAGTTTGTCAAGCGAAAAAACTTGATAGTCGAGTATAAGAAAGTACGTTGGAGCGTGGGAACGAT
>JALWSU010000054.1:1854-2146 GCA_026993485.1 Thiotrichaceae bacterium
CTTTTTATAATTTTAGCTCGGAAGCACGCTTAGGCGTGAAAACTCATGGGATGAGGAAAGTGAGTTTCAAACCTTGTTGTAATGGATTTAGCTCGGAAGCAGATGAGTTTTAAGCTGCAAAAGAAGCAAAAGAATGTTTCAACCCTTGTTGTAATGGATTTAGCTCGGAAGCTTTCAACAAGGTGAACCTTGGCATTTACCCCATGACAAGTTTCAAACCTTGTTGTAATGGATTTAGCTCGGAAGCAGATGAGTTTTAAGCTGCAAAAGAAGCAAAAGAATGTTTCAACCC
>JALWSU010000055.1 GCA_026993485.1 Thiotrichaceae bacterium
ATGCCTATTACAAGCAAGTTGAAAAAGAATTGAAAGCAAGTAATCAATATACCTTTTTGGAGGAGGATAACACGTCTTTTTTTCTCAGCCAACCTCAAGAAACAAGTCATGGTTCATTAAATGATAAGCTTGGGCAGCACATTTCCAGCCCCAGATAAATAATTTTTTCGGCTTCAGCATCATTGCCATTAAGTTAATTAAAATCAGACCTCCGAGGTTTTTAAAACCTCGGAGGTCTTTTGTTTTATAATAAACTTATGAGGTTTTTAAAACTTCGTCGGTTTGTCTTAACTTAATGGCAGTGACGTTCCAGCGTGGGAACGATAGTAATAATTTGTGATATATTTACAATATGTTTTAATTTATTTTTTCCTAAAATGATACCCGCTCAATGTGAGTTTGTATTATCTTCTCTTTTTTATATAAGGATAAAGAATTATGGTAACGCCGCAAGCATTAGTAGATGCAAAATTATATCCTAATGAACAAAGCGTTATACAAGAAGCGATGCGAGTTCTTTGGCAAGAACGCCCCAAATTACGCATTGATTGGGCTATTCATCAATACCAAACTAATGAGATTTCACTTGCTAAAGCCGCTATGATTGCTAATGTCAGCTTTGATAGATTCAAAGAAATTTTGATAGATAGAGGGATTCAACCGAGTTTGGGTTCAGAAACTATCGCAGAAGCACGTGATGAAATGTCCACACTTGAACAAGCACTTGGAAATAACAGATAATTATGCTAATAATTGCCGATACCTCTACAATTTCCAATTTTGCGGCAGTTGGACAACTTGAATTATTACAAACTAAATTTGAAACTTTGTACATTTCAGAACAAGTTTTTGATGAAATACAAAATGGTTTGAATCAAGGTTATGATTTCTATACAAACTTAAAACAGCAAATTTTTCCTTTTTCTGACAAGGGTTGGTTACATTTGATAACTTTAGACACTGTAGATGAGTTGAGAAAATTTAATCAATTACTTTCTAAGTTACACATTGGTGAAGCATCATGTTTATCAATAGCCTATTACCGTAAATGGTTATTTTTATCAGATGATAAGGCAGCACGTCAACAAGCTCGTGTAATGAATGTGGTGATTTCGGGAACTTTGGGCATATTGCTTTCACTAGTTAAACAATCTCAACTGCCTTTAGTTGAAGCAGATATAATTTTACAGCAAATGATAGAAAAAGGTTATTATTCGCCTGTTGCTTCATTAAGCCTTATTAATTATTGAGATATTAGAAGAATTGCGAATATCGTTATTTGCTCAGGAATTGAAAACGGCTTATCTTGTGTCGGTTAATAGGTTGGAGAAGGTTTTGGGGAGTATTAAATAGGTATAAAAAATTATACTGCATTTTCGCAATATAATTTAGCTCATGCTTTGTAACAGGTTTTATTCGTTGTCTGACATTCGCTGTACTCTTTTTATGACTTAATACCATAGCAGTGACGCTCCAGCATCACTGCCATTAAGTTAAGCCTGAAAATTTGAAACTCCAACAGAAATTAAACCTGCCAGGTTTTATAGCACTACCCGTTTGTATAAAATACAGCGCTGTCAGGTTTTAAAAACCTGGCAGGTTTGTACTTAACTAAATCGGGTAACGCTATAGATGATAGAGTACAACTAATGTAGGACAACGAATCAAGGCGGTTGAGTGATTTGGTTTGATTTGTTGTCTGACATTTGTTGTACTGACGTTGATGGGTATATAGCACTACCCGTATACAGCGATTAAACCTGCCAGGTTTTAAAAACCTGGCAGGTTTGTACTTAACTAAATCGGGTAACGCTATAAAAACCTGGCAGGTTTGGCTTAACTTAATAGCAGTGACGCTCCAACGTGGGAACGAGAGTGCGTAACATAAGTTAAATAAAAGCAAAATTATACAACATGAAAAAAATACACTGTTTAGCCCCTGCTAAGCTCAATCTGTTTTTGCACATCACTTCACGGCGGGAAGATGGCTATCATAATTTACAAACTATTTTTCAATTCCTTGATTATAGTGATATTATATCATTTGTACTCAGAAATGATGGCAAATTATCTTGTAAATCTAGTGCCAAAAATTTGCCACCTGAGCAAGATTTAGTTTTGCGGGCGGCGCATTTGCTAAAAAAATATAGTGGTACAAACTTGGGCGCGGATATAGAGGTTGAGAAAAAAATCCCGATGGGTGGCGGTTTAGGTGGTGGCAGTTCTGATGCGGCTACAACTTTATTAGCTTTAAATCAGCTTTGGCAATTGGAAATTTCTTTAGAGCGTTTAGCTGAACTGGGTTTAAGCTTAGGTGCGGATGTGCCTGTATTTGTGTATGGTGAGTCGGCTTGGGCTGAGGGTATAGGTGAGTTATTATCTCCAATAAAGCTTGATGAGCCTTGGTATATCGTGATTCATCCGGGCTGTCACGTCTCAACAGCAGAAATTTTTTCAGCAAAAGACTTGACACGCGACGCATTACCAATCAAAATAGCCGACTTTCTAGCTGGACGAACTCAAAACGTATTTGAAAAAATTGTGCGCCGTCAGTATCCGCAAATCGAGCAAGCTATTGATTGGCTTAATAAATATAGTAAAGCACGTTTAACTGGAACTGGTGCATGTATTTTTGCACGCTTTGAAAATCGTATTGAGGCTGAGACTGTACTAGCAAAATTACCACATAAATGGTTTGGTTTTGTGGCACAGGGTAAAAATATTTCACCAGCAAAAAAAAGTTGCAAAAACGAAAATGAGTTGTTAGAATAGCAATTCCTTTATCAAGCCAATTATTGGGGTGTAGCCAAGCGGTAAGGCAACGGGTTTTGATCCCGTGATTCCCAGGTTCGAATCCTGGCTCCCCAGCCATCCTCATCAATATCAATCAATTTCTATCTAATTAATGAAACCCGTAGACGCATCGGATGTATCTAGCCGAATGAGGGTATTTACGGGAAATGCCAATCCCGCTTTAGCTGAAGCTATAGTCGCTCATTTGAATTTACCCTTAGGTAATGCCGTTGTTAGTCGTTTTAGTGACGACGAGATTATGGTGGAAATCCTCGAAAATGTTCGTGGAAAAGATGTTTTTATTGTCCAACCGACTTGCCGCCCTACCAATGACCATTTGATGGAATTATTGGTATTAGTTGATGCGCTGAAACGCTCTTCTGCCAGTCGTATCACCGCAGTCATTCCTTATTTTGGTTATTCCCGTCAAGATCGCCGTCCTCGCTCTGCCCGTGTTCCTATCTCTGCCAAAGCTGTTGCTAATATGATTGCCAGTGTTGGCACTGATCGCGTACTCACTGTGGATTTACATGCTGATCAAATTCAAGGCTTTTTTGATATAGCTGTTGATAATGTTTATGCGTCACCGATTTTAGTGGGTGATATTTGGCGACATGAATATCCGAATTTGACAGTAGTTTCACCAGATGTCGGGGGGGTTGTTCGTGCTAGAGCCTTAGCTAAACAGCTTGATGATGCCGAACTGGCGATTATTGATAAACGCCGTCCTCGCCCCAATGAGGCTAAAGTTATGCACATTATTGGCGAAGTTAAAGATCGTACCTGTATAATCATTGATGATATGGTTGATACAGCTGGAACTTTATGTCAAGCGGCGAATGCTCTAAAGGAACATGGAGCTAGTAAAGTAGTAGCTTATTGTACACATCCAGTTTTATCTGGCAAAGCGGAGGAAAAGCTTAAAGCTTCAAAACTTGATGAATTAGTTGTGACAGATTCTATTCCGTTAAAAGAGGAAGCCGCAGCTTGTTTAAAAATTCGTCAATTGAGTATTGCTGAAATGCTGGCAGAAACGATGCGCCGTATAAGTCAAGAAGAGTCGGTGAGTTCTTTGTTTATGGATTAGCCTTTGGTCGCGGAGGCGTACCCTCTTAATGGGCACTCCTTTATACATCAGGGGAACCGATTGCCCCTACATCGGGGCAATCCCTTGTGGTTGCCCTGTGAGGCGTTTAATTATTAAACGCAATTAAATCAATTAGTTAATTACTTGTGTATAAGGGAGTGCCTAATGGGAGGGGATAATACTATTTATAATTATTTTTCTTGGAGAATCAAGTAGATGGAACAATTAGAATTAAAAGCACAATTGCGTACTGATCAAGGTAAAGGTGCGAGCCGCCGCCTGCGTCGTAATGGTCTTGTGCCTGCTATTATGTATGGTGCTGAGAAAAAACCAGTATCATTAAGCGTGTCGCAGAATGAATTGCTAAAGCATTTAGAAAATGAAGCATTTTATTCGCAAATATTGACTGTTAATATTGATGGGCAATCTGAAAAAGTTATTCTCAAAGATTTGCAGCGTCATCCCTATCGCCCCTTGATAATGCACTTAGATTTGCAGCGTGTTAGTGAAAGCCAAAAATTGCAAATGCGTGTTCCTTTGCATTTTATCAATGCTAAGAAATGTAAAGGAGTTAAACAAGGCGGGGGGGTTATATCACATCATCTGAGTGAAGTTGAAATATCTTGCTTGCCCAAGAATTTGCCTGAATTTATTCAAGTTGATTTAGAAAATGTTCAGCTTAATCAGATTCTCCACTTATCTGATTTAGTACTCCCTGCTGGTGTTGAATTGTTAGGTCAAAGTGATCAGGCTGTTATTTCGGTACATTTAGCGCGTGGTGAGAAAGAGGGAGCTGAAGAAGTAGAAGCAGAAAGTGCAGCAGAATCTGAGAAAAAAGAAGGATAAATGAGGCGTGTCTATTACGCTTATCGCTGGGCTGGGTAATCCTGGCCCCCGTTATATTGCCACTCGTCATAATGCTGGTTTTTGGTTTGTAGACCAAATAGCAGAACAAGCTCAGGAACAATTTCGTCGAGAAGCGAAGTTTTTTGGTGAAGTGTGTCGTATTGATTCAAAATATTGGTTATTGAAACCAAATACTTTTATGAATCATAGCGGTCAAGCTGTTGCTGCTTTCGCAAATTATTATAAAATTCCTGTTGAACAGATTTTAGTGGTTCATGATGAGCTTGATTTTCCGCCTGGGGTAGCTCGCTTAAAAATAGGTGGTGGCGATGGTCGGCATAATGGTCTCAAAGACATCATACGTCATCTCGGCAGTAATAAATTTTTGCGTTTACGCTTAGGGATTGGACATCCGGGACATAGCAGTGAGGTTGTTAATTATGTGCTAGATAGTGCCTCCCACGATGATCAAGTGGCTATTGAAACTGCGATGGATGCAGCTTTGGCAGTGATGCCTATGATCTTGGTAGGGGATATTAATAAAGCTATGCAGCAGTTGCATAGTCAAACTTAAGATCATTTCTATAGGTATTAAGAAAAATGTTAGCAGTAAAAAAACCTCTGAGGTTTTAAAAACCTCAGAGGTTTAAACCTAAATTTTTATTTAAACACCTATATTTTATTCCCAATTTTTTCCCTAAACTTCGTGTTTTTAGGTTTAAACTCTTTGATTTTCAATAAAAAAAGGTAAAAAATCATGGGCTTCAAATGTGGAATAGTTGGCTTACCCAATGTCGGCAAATCCACCCTATTTAACGCGCTTACCAATGCCGAAATACAGGCAGAAAATTATCCATTTTGCACAATTGATCCAAATATAGGCATTGTGCCGATGCCTGATCCCCGTTTAGACGTATTAGCCACTATCGTTAAGCCGCAAAAAATCATTCCAACCACAATGGAATTTGTTGATATAGCTGGTTTAGTTGCAGGTGCATCGAAGGGCGAAGGATTAGGTAATAAATTTCTAGCCAATATCCGCGAAACTCAAGCCATTGCTCATGTAGTGCGCTGTTTTGAAGATGATGATATTAGCCATGTAGCTGGTAAAATTGATCCTCTCCGCGATATTGACATCATTAATACTGAATTAGCACTAGCGGATTTAGACAGCATAGATCGCGCCTTGCAACGAGCGAATAAAAATCTTAGAAGTGGTAAAAAAGAACTAGTAGCGGAGAAACAACTACTGGAAAAGGTACAAGCTCACTTAGACAATGGGCAAGCCGTTCGTAGTATGACATTCACAGCAGAACAACAGTTAATTTTGCGTGACTTACATCTACTTACGGCTAAACCGACACTCTATATTGCTAATGTTGCCGAAGACGGTTTTGAAAATAATCCCTATCTTGAGCAAGTGCGCGAACTAGCTAAAGAAGAAAATGCTGAACTGGTAGCTGTATGTGCTGCAATCGAAGCTGAACTGGTTAGCCTAGAAGCTGAAGAAAGACAGGAATTTTTGAATGAAATGGGACTTACAGAACCAGGCTTAAATCGGGTAATCCATGCTGGCTACCACTTATTAGGCTTACAAACCTATTTCACTGCGGGGCCTAAAGAAGTTCGAGCTTGGACAGTGCAAATCGGGGCAACGGCGCCACAAGCAGCAGCGGTTATTCACTCCGATTTTGAAAAAGGCTTTATTCGAGCAGAAGTTATCGCCTATGATGATTTTGTCGCTTGTAATGGAGAACAAGGTGCGAAAGAATCAGGAAAATGGCGTTTAGAAGGTAAAGACTATATAGTGCAAGATGGAGATGTTATGCACTTTCGGTTTAATGTTTAATATAATCGGAGTTTAATATAATCGGAGTGCAAGGTGCAAGCTTATCTTGCGCTCCAACAATTAGATTAGGTTTGTGAAAATATGTTAATTAGATTTACGGTAGAAAATTATTTATCTTTTAATCATCTTGTAGAGTTCAACCTAATTGCCTCAGATGAGCGTCGCCATAGTCATCACATTCTCAAAGGTGAAACTGAAGATAAGATTAATTTATTAAAAACTTCTATCCTTTACGGTGCTAATGCATCTGGAAAATCCAATTTAATCAAAGCAATGAATTTTGCGAGACAATTTATTGTTCACGGAGTATCCAAAAACAGAAGTATCAATGTTAAACATTTCAAATTAGATAGTACCTGTTCACAAAAACCCTCTAGATTTGAATTTGAATTTTGTTGTGAAAATCAGCAATTTGCTTATGGTTTTTCCATTGATAATAAAAAAGTCCATGAAGAATGGCTGTTTGAAATGAAACATGAAAATGACTTACCTATTTTTGAAAGAGTAGGCAGCACGATTTCTTTTAATTTTAATCATCCACTGTTTTCAAATTTATCAGAAGATGAAACACACGAAATCGGTTATGAAGGGCGTGGTACTAGAGATAATTTATTATTTCTTACCAATTGCCAAGAACGCAATATTAAGCAGCTAAAATTTATATATGAATGGTTTGCTGAAAAACTCATAATTGTCTTTACGAACTCGAAACATCAAGCACTAACTTCCTTAGCTAAGCTCAACCTAGATTTTTTTAATAAAGTTGTTCAATTTTTTGACTTTGGCATCAAAAAAATTAAGGTTGAAGAAATTGATTTTGAACACAGCAGCGAGATACCAACTAAATTGAAAGAGGAAATCAGGGCAGAATTTCCATATGGGGAAGATACTATACAATTTATTTCTGTATCTTCACATAACTATGTTGTTGAAGAAAATAGCTCTGGTGGTTTAAAAGCTTCAAAATTAGTTACCATTCGACATGATGAACAAGGTAATGAAATCACTTTTGAAATGTCTGAAGAATCAGAAGGAACTCAACGACTTATAGAGTTTATCCCTATGCTGATTGGTTTAGCTAAGGATAAAGTCTTTGTGATAGATGAAATTGAAATGAGCTTACATCCCTTATTAATCAAAAAGCTGTTTGAGTTAATCTTAAATCATGACTTGTTTAAATATGCTGAGAGCCAATTAATTGCTTCAACACATGAGGTGAATCTGCTAGACATCAAAAACTTGTTTAGAAAAGATGAGATTTGGTTTATCGAAAAGAACGAAGCTTCGGAATCCATTATTTATTCATTGGCGAATGCTGAAGTTGATAATTTAAATATTGTTGATGGTTATTTGAATGGGCGCTTTGGTGCTGTACCTTTTATCAAGGATATTAAAGATTTAGGTTGGAATGAAGAATAATAGCGGTTCCAAACCTCCGAGGTTTTGAAAACCTCGGAGGTTTCGGTTAAAAATTTTTATCTGAATTGCCCTGTTACAAACTAGAGATTTCTCATGCCAAATTTAGCCAAACTTTATGAAAGCGATTATGATGCTTGGTTTCAAGCCAATTTAAATTTACTGCGTAATTCACAATTTACCGAATTGGATCTGGAGCATTTTATTGAAGAACTGGAAGATATGAGTAAAAAATCTCGTCGGGAATTAGCAAACCGTATGGTTATTTTGTTAGCTCATTTACTCAAATGGCAATATCAGCCAACTAATATTAGTAGTAGCTGGCGCGGTTCTATTCTAGAACAACGTTTACAAATTAAACGCGAACTGAGATTTAGCCCTAGTTTGAAACCTTATTTACCCGACGCGGTACTTAATGCTTATCCTGATGCGATAGAATTAGCAAGTAAAGAAACTGGCTTAGATAAAAATGTTTTTCCAAAAACTTGTACTTATTCAATAGAACAAATTTTAGCTGAAGATTTTTTTCCGGCTCCAATTAAGTGACTGATGTGACGCACTCTCGTTCCCACGCTCCAGCGCCGGGCAACCACAAGGGATTGCCCCTACAAACTTACTGTAGGGGCAATCCCTTGTGGTTGCCCTTGTGTAGGGGCAATCCCTTGTGG
>JALWSU010000056.1 GCA_026993485.1 Thiotrichaceae bacterium
CACAGCCCATCAGTTAATCACACAAATCACAGTTCAGACATAAGGCTTGCCTTGTCTCTACACTTTTGATTTGACAGGCAAATGAGATTAACAATATTACGATAATACAAACGCAATTATTTATAGAAATACAAAATAAGACAAATAAACAGCGTTTAATTACTCCTGAACTGGTAGAAGATGCTACACAAAGAACAACTCCAGTAAGTTTTACCGAAAATGGACAAAGTTTTACAATATTACCCCAATATTTGAAAAATATGTGTGATGGTTGTGTATATAAATTAAGTTTTCAACATAGATAAACTCTATTTGCAACTCGGAGTAGCAAGGTAACCTTGCTACTCCTCTAAGTCATTAATATGTTTGTTTAAATATTATCCTAATTATTAAAAAGTTGTTTCCAAATACCTGAAAAATTATTTTTTATTAAATATTTCCATGCTTCAGTTTCTGAGCGACGTTTTTCTAAATCATCTTTGTGATATATAAGTAGGATATTAATCTTTTCTTCCTCATTATCTAAAAATAAAATTATTCTATTTCCAGACTTTTTGGGAGATTTTTGTGTACCCGCAACTGCAAAATCAAATTTAAATAAACCGTAGGGTTCACAAAATTTAATACAATCCAACAGATTAGTATCTTTTAATCTAAAAATTCGTTTTAGAGATTCTATTATTGCCTTTTCTGTAATTTCCCATTCGTTTTTATATTTTTTCTGAAATTTCTTTTTATAATGTTTCTCAGAAAATTTTGAAAAACTAACCTGAAAATCAATGTCCTTAATAAACATTCTCAGGCTCCTCTTGGGTAATCAGTTCGTAGGGAATCACTTCATTGTATCGTGAAATTTTCCAAGGTAACTGTTCATGGGTAAACTCGACAATACTTTCCGTATTGTGCTGACGCCATTTTTGAGCAATTTCTCGGATTAATTCAATTTCAGATTCGCTTAGCAAATCCCTTTCTGGTTCTTCAATTAGATAAAACAGATTAGCAGTACCTTTTTTTTCTTCTGAAATAATCCCATGAGCCATCATATATTCCAATACGGAAAAAAATTCTACCGTTACAGGCCCAAACGGTAATTTTTTATATTCAAATCCCGTCATCGGAACAAGAAATTTATAAAAATTAGCAAAATCGACTAAATAAACCAATTTAGCTAATTTAGTTTTAGTGATTTTTCCATCCTTCATAGCACCATATTCAATACAATGTGCGATGATTTGCTGTAACTTTTTTAATGCTGGTGTTTTCATTTTAATTTATTTCAAAGTAGCCAAACCATATAAATCAATTAATTATAGTAAGTCGTGAACCATGATTTTTTTAGATTTTGCCAGACGGGCAACCACAAGGGATTGCCCCTACAGGATCTGACGGTTTGTTGTAGGGGCAATCCGGTTGCCCTATGTTCTTGGAAACAATTAAGAAAAAGTATTTTTACCTAACCACTAAATTTTCTACTTCAGCTATCCCTTCATAATTAGGATAATTCAACTTTAGCACCCTTAAGGCATCATTAGATAAGTCCTTTAATTCCATAATTTTATAAGATTTAGCTAAAATAAATAAAGCTTGAGGCATTGCTTTTGCGCCTTGATATGAAGCAATCACTGTTTTGGCTCTATTCGCAGCGGCTAAGTAAGCTCCGCGTTTCATATAAAATGTGGCAATATTTATTTCAGCTTGTGCTAGGCGATTGCGTAGATGAATCATCCGTAGTCTGGCATCTTTACTATATTTACTTTTTGGAAAACGTCTAACTAATGTAGAAAAATTTTGAAAAGATTGCATTGCCGTACCTTGATCACGTTGTGAACGATCTAAAGGTAAAAAACGATCTAAAAGTCCCTGAGTAAGTTCAAAATTCACAACGCCTTTCATATAGTAAACATAATCAATCTTTGGATGACGTGGATACATTTTGATAAATCTATCAGCAGCAACTAGAGCCGATTCGGGTTCATCATATTTGTAATATGCATAAATAACATCCAGTTGGGCTTGTTGAGCATATTTTCCAAAGGGATAACGAGTTTCTAACATTTCATAATATTTGATAGCAGTGGTATAGTCACCCCTATTAAGTGCGTTTTTAGCTTCTGAATAAAAACGATCTGCTGTCCAATCTTCATGGGTTGGTTCGCTGCCGCAGCCTGATAGATTTAAAAAGCTAGCTAAAATAATAAATAGTATAAATAGTGTTCGTAGTTTTTTTATCATGATTACAAAATTTGGGCAATTTTTAGACCTTACAGGTTTTTAAAACCTGTAAGGTCTGATCCTCATAAGTTCCTTAAACTAGACCATCTAAATATTTTTCAGCATCTAATGCTGCCATACAACCAGTACCAGCAGAAGTTACCGCTTGACGATAAACATGGTCACATACATCACCTGCTGCAAATACACCTTCTACGCTAGTTGCTTGAGCATTTCCATGAGTGCCGCTTTTGACAGTTATATAACCGTTTTCCATCTCCAATTGACCCACAAATAAATCTGTATTCGGTTTATGGCCAATTGCCACAAAAATTCCATATAAATCAATTTCTTTAGTGCTACCATCTTTAACATTTTTAATCCGCATACCTGTTACGCCACTCTCGTCGCCTAAAACTTCGTCAAGTACATGGTTCCAAGCAATGGTTACTTTACCCTCTTTTTCTTTTTCAAATAAAAGATCAGCTAGGATTTTTTCTGAACGTAGGGTATCGCGTCTATGAACTAGAGTTACATGTGAGGCAATATTGGATAAATATATAGCTTCTTCTACTGCTGTATTACCTCCACCAATTACGGCGACTTTTTTGTCACGATAAAAAAAGCCATCGCAAGTGGCACAAGCTGAAACACCTTTGCCTTTAAAGGCTTCTTCTGAAGGTAAACCAAGATATTGTGCCGACGCACCTGTTGCGATTATTAGAGCATCGCAAGTATATTGCTGCCCCGAATCTCCTGTTAATTTAAACGGGCGTTGTTTTAAATCAACCGCATTAATATGGTCATAAACTATCTCAGTGTTAAAACTTTCAGCATGTTTATGCATACGCCCCATTAAATCTGGTCCCTGCACTCCTTCATTATCGCCCGGCCAGTTTTCAACTTCTGTAGTTGTCATTAATTGACCACCTTGTTCCATGCCTGTAATCATAACTGGATCAAGATTGGCACGGGTGGCATAGATTGCAGCTGTATAACCTGCGGGTCCTGAACCTAGTATTAATAGGCGACAATGTTTTACTTCACTCATTTATTTACTCCTGATAACTAATTCAAAAAACTGATGTTACGCACTCTCGTTCCTATGCTGGAGCGCACTCACTTATACATAAGGGCAACCACAAGGGATTGCCCCTACATCATTGTTTGTAGGGGCAATCCCTTGTGGTTGCCCAGTCTGTTTGTAGGGGCAATCCCTTATGGTTGCCCAGTCTGTTTGTAGGGGCAATCCCTTGTGGTTGCCCAGTCTGTTTGTAGGGGCAATCCCTTATGGTTGCCCAGTGAGGCTTAAGATTTAATCTTAACCAATTCCTTCAATAACCCCTCTAAACCACCATATACAGAAATATTTCCAATTTTCTCAGTAACTTTCTCAAGAACTTCCATTTCTTTCAATCGTAAAGCAGTTGGATTATTTTCCATAACTTTGGCAGTATTTAGCAATGAACGGGTTGCAGCAGTTTCCTCTCGGCGTTTGATTAAATTCGCTTGTGCTAACTTTTCGGCTTCAACTACTTTACTTAAAATAGTTTTCATTTCTCCGGGCAATATGATGTCCTTAACACCAATATTTTTAATTTCAATCCCGAAATCTGCCATTTTTGCTTGAATATAAGCCAAAACCAACTCATTAATCAGATTTTTATTTTCTAATAACTCATCTAAGCTGTGAGTTCCCACCGCTGCTCTTAGCCCAAATTGCAGTTCCTTATAAAGATATTCAAAATAGTTAGAAAGGCTAGAAATGGTACGTTGTACATCCTTAATCAAGTAACTAGCGGCTAAGTTGATACGTAAACTCACTTTGTCTTTAGTTAAGATTTCTTGCCCAGAAATTTCGATATTTTGCAGACGAGTATCCCAAATTTCAATATTGATACGATGGTTAATTTGCCAATAAGCATGTAAACCCGGAGATAATGTCTGAATATATTTACCATCAACAGTTAATAAACCGATTTTATGCTCTGGTATTTCGGAGCTATAAATAAATTTCTCAATCGGTTGTAAAAGTGTATCCATGTTGGCATAAATCAGCCATTCCGCATTGGTTACTTGAAAGTTTTCCGAAATATCAATTGTTTCTATTTTTATATCAACAAATTTTTTCCAATATAACTTGCGACTATTAGGTGGTAATATATCAACCAACCGCCCATTTTTATAAACTAAGGCGACTTGCTCACTTGTCAGTTCAACTAGATGAAAATAAGTAGCTATGAGTTCAGCTTGTGTTTTAATTAAAAAATCGGCGAGTCGATGTTCAAATTCGGGTTTCAATAAATCATAGATTTCTACCTTTAGCTTATAAAAGGGATCAAAATAATGATAGCGTGCAGGCTCTAAAATGCCAGAAAAATCACCATTTTTGTTGAATAAAAACCCGATTTCATTTTTGTGGATAATAAATTTTCTGAATGGAAACATGAGAAAAACCTGATTTCGCTAGCTAATTAAAATGATCGCCTTCACATAAACAGTATGGGTGATTATTTGCGATAAACAGGATTTAATCCGCTCGTCTATCAAAATTTAAATTGCTCTATTAAACCTCAATATCACAATTCAAAAATCAATAGCGCGAGGGGAAAAAACCGTGCTTACCGTACCCATAATCACACAAAATACTGAATATGCTGTGAATCTCACTGAAGACGATCACATTACAACAGTAAAATGTGGAGTCGAACCACAAGCCTAACGGCTCTACCCGAGTGTCGCTAAAGCAGGAGTCGAACCTGCTACCTACTGATTACTTAGTCAGTTGCTCTATCCAAATGAGCTATTTAGCAGTAGAGTTACACTAATCGGTACACACAAAAGCATAGCCAAAGTGCGCCAGACAGGCATACAGAACCTGAACCGTTGATCAGTGAACTTTGTTATTATAGAGGATTAAAAATTGGGTGTCAAAAATTATGATTATCAACTCAAATATTACTCGTTCCCAAGCTCCTGCTTCACTGCCATGGTATTAATGGATGGAGTACAACGAATGGAAAACAACGAATCAAAACTAAATCAATTAGCTGATGATTTGTAACAGGTTTTATTCGTTGTCTGACATTCGCTGTACTCTTTTCATGGCTTAATATAGCGTTACCCGATTTAGTTAAGTACAAACCTGCCAGGTTTTAAAAACCTGGCAGGTTTAATCGCTGTATTTTATACAAACGGGTAGTGCTATACCATGGCATTGAAGCTCCCGCTTGGAAACGAGAACAATTTTTGTGATTGCCATGATTTGGATTGTTTTTTAATCATAGTTAATCATAAAAATCACCAAAATCACAGTTCAGACAATTTCATAACCAATTTCCTTACCCGCAAAACCCACCCCAAGATAAATCATCTTACGAGATTCATTTAAAAACCCATAATTTTTGGTTTTAATTTGCTCAATGGCTTTGTTAGTCAAACTTTCCAACTTAGTACCAGCTTTGCCATATAAGATTGCCATTCAATTTTGTCATAGATATACAAGCCTTTAAACAGAGCTTGATTACCAGAAAAGATTTCGGCTAATGTCGAGATTAGCAAAGATTTTCCAAAGCGGCGAGGGCGAGATAGAAATAGATATTTAGCTTGCAATAAGTTGGCAATTTGTCGAGTTTTATCGACATATAAATAGTCTTCCTTGATTATTTCGGAAAATGTTTGAATACCTATGGGTAATTTTTTCATCGGATTTGACTTTCTCTAGTTTTAACTGTACTCATAATAATTAAATTTATGAAAATAGTCGAGATTTAAAATTGTCTGAACTGTGATTTATGTGATTTTTGTGATTGACTTTGATAAAAAAACTAATAAAAATCAAAGTTAATCATTTAATCACCGAAATCACAGTTCAGACACTTCAAAAAAAAACTCTTGACATTGCGAAACAAACAATTTATGGTCTCGGTCTGTTGTTATTAGCAATGTTAAAATGCGATTTTTCGCATCGAAATTTTTCACTTTTTTAAAGGAGATAAAATGTTTTTAAAGAAACTGAGCTTGAGTCTAACATTGCTTTTTGCTTTGGCAAGCAGCTTGTTAGGATTTGCTCAAAATACGTATGCAGCCAATGATGCTCATATCAAAGGGACTGTAACCAATGAGGCTGGTAAGGCTTTGCAGGGTATTGAAGTAATTGCTAGATATTATAATGATTATGATGATTGGTGGGATAGGGCTAGTAGTACTCGTACCGATGCCAATGGTAATTATGACTTAGGTGGTTTAAGTGCGAATACTTATCGTGTTGAGTTCCAAGATAATTCCGGAACTTATGCGAAAGAATATTATGATAATGCTAATGACATTGAGAGTGCTAAGGATATTCCTGTCACCGCAGGAAGTACCACAACCAACATTAATGCCAAATTAGCTTTGGCTGGGCATATAAAAGGTACTGTAACGAATGAGTCTGGTATGGCTTTGCAGGGTATTGAAGTAACTGCTAGATATTTTGATGATATTAATGATTGGTGGGAGAAGGCGCGTTATGTTAATACCGATGCCAATGGTCACTATGATTTAGGCGGTTTAAGTGCAAATACTTATCGCGTAGAATTTCGAGATAATTCTGGAAATTATGCCAGAGAAAGTTATGATAACGCTAAGTCGATTAGGATTGCTAAAGACATTGTGGTCACCGCAGGTGGTACCGTGGACAACATCAATGCAAAGTTAAGTGACTTAGCTGGACGCATCACAGGTACAGTAACGGATGCTGCTGGTAAGCCTTTACAGAATCTTGAGGCAGATCTTTATTATTGGAACGGCAAAGAGTGGGATTGGTATGGTTATTATGAAAATATAGATTCTAACGGTCATTATGAATTAAAAGGTTTAAGTGCAGGCACTTATCGTATTGGATTTTGGGATGATAGTGGCACTTATGCAATGAAATATTACAAAGATGCCCATTTTGTGCAAAATAGCACCAATGTAGTAGTTAAAGCTAATGAGACAACATCCAACATAGATGGGAAATTTACTGACTTATCAGGGCATATTACCGGGAAGCTAACAAATACGGCTGGCAATCCTTTAAAGGGTATTCAAGTCATAGCCTACCATTGGAATGGTACTCGATGGCACTGGTATAGCTATGGCATTAGCAAAGCCGATGGTTCTTATGATATTAACAGATTAAATACAGGAACTTATCGTGTAGCATTTTGGAAACTTGGAGAAAAAGTTCCACTTGAGTTTTACGACAATGTGGCGACTATTAAAGATGCAACGGATATTAAAGTCACTGTTGGAAAAACAACTGCTGGTATTAATGCCAAATTAGGGGATGCTGCTTCTCCGCCCAGCAAAGCCGTACTGCTATCACCAACAGGAAAAATTACAGATAACACTCCAACTTACACTTGGAAAGCTGTCTCTAATGCCACTTGGTACTATTTGTGGGTTAATGACAGTACGGGGAACAAAATTCATAAGTGGTATAAGGCAGAGCAAGCTGGTTGTAGTTCTGGCACTGGCACTTGTTCAATCACTCCAAGCAGAAGCTTAGCTAACGGTAAGGGAACTTGGTGGATAAAAACTTGGAACCGCGGTGGTGGTTATGGACCGTGGAGTAGTGGCATGAGCTTTACCGTTGCAGGTGAATCACCACCACCAGCCGCTGCAACCCTAATTTCACCCAAGGGTACAACTACGGTTCACAAACCAAGCTATACTTGGAATGCTGTATCCAATGCAACTTGGTACTATTTATGGGTTAATGCTGGTACAGCGAAAAGATTTGCCAAATGGTATCGAGCTAGCGATGCTGGTTGTGAGAGTGGAAATAGCGAATGTAAAGTTATACCAAATGTTAGCTTAGCTAATGGCGATTATAAATGGTGGATACGGACTTGGAATAGCAATGGTTATGGAGCGTGGAGCAGTGGCATGAGCTTTACCATAACAGGAGCTGGAGGACCACCAGCCGCTGCGACATTAGTTTCACCCGCTGGTACAACTAAGGATAACACTCCAAGCTACACTTGGAAAGCGGTTTCCAATTCTACTTGGTACTATTTGTGGGTAAATAAAGGTACGGCGAAAAACTTTGCCAAATGGTATAAAGCTAGTGATGCTGGTTGTGAGAGTGGAACTGGCGAATGTAAAGTTACACCAAGCACCAGTTTAGTTAATGGCGATTATAAATGGTGGATACAAACTTGGAACTCCAACGGTCATGGCGCGTGGAGTAAAGGCATGAGCTTTACAGTTCAAACTGGATCTAGTGCTCAAAGGGCAACTCCAAGTAACAACTTTAGCAGTGAATTGAACTTAACTTCACCCATAAAATTAGGCGAAGAAGTGGAAGTTAATCTGCTGATTTCTCCTGAGTCGGAACATGTAGGCAAACCAGCGGATTTGATTTTAGTGCTGGAATATTGGCCAACTAAGTCGATAAAAGACCGAATGAGTTTCTATCGAGATGTCGAAGGTAAGTGGCAAGTTTGGACAAAGGCAGAAGAATTGCCACCAGCAACTCGTACTTATAAAGAGTTACCCGCCAAAATTGAAGAGACTATATCTCTGGGAGTTTTGGAACTGAAGGGAGAATATCGCTGGTATGCAGCTTATGTTTTGACTGATGGAACTGTTGTATCTCGTTCCGAACCGTTGGTATTTGTGGTTGAGTGAGTAGTTCGTTAAACCTGACAGGTTTTGGAAACCTGTCAGGTTTTTACTCGGTTTTTACTCGTTCTCAAGCTCCAGCTTGGGAAACGAAGTAAGCGTAGCTAATGCATTCAGGGACGCTCCGCGTCCCGCGACGCAGAGCGTCGCCATAGGCGTTCCCAAGCTGGAGCTTGGGAACGAGTAAAAGCCTTCAAATCAGACCTCCGAGGTTTTGAAAACCTCGGAGGTCTTTGAAACTCCAACGGAAATTTAACCTATCAGGTTTAGCTTAATTTAAGTTGCTCTAACAGCCACTCCAATTTTTCACAACGTTTTGAAAATTCTTCACATTCTTCTAATAAATGCAATTTACCATCTCTACTTAATTTATATTTATTCGGTTGCATTTGTATCAAATCAATTAGCTTACCCCGATTAAAGTCTGAATTTTCATTAAATACAATATAACCACCTGCTGAACCAAATTCGATTTTATTTATACCTAGTTCCGTACTTTTTAGTTTAATTTCGGTACTTTTCAGTAAAGCTGTAGCTGCTGCTGGTAAGAGACCAAAACGATCTATCATTTCTATTTCTAAATCATTCAAAGTTGCTAAATCAGTAGCATTGGCTATGCGTTTGTACATAATTAAGCGAGTATGTACATCTGTTATATAGTCATTTGGTAGTAAGGCAGTTGTATATAGATTCACTTCAGCACCATGCGAAAGTGATTGATTTAATTCAGGTTGTTCTCCAGATTCTAAACTTTTTACAGCTTTTTCTAATAATTCAGTATATAAATCATAGCCAATTTCTTGTATATGTCCACTTTGTTCGCCGCCTAAAAGTTCTCCAGCTCCACGAATTTCTAAATCATGACTAGCTAGAGTGAAACCCATTCCTAGTTCTTCGAGTGAGCCTATAGCATCTATACGTTTTTGAGCATCTTTTGTCATAGCTTTGCGTGGAGGAACTATTAAGTAAGCGTAGGCGCGATGGTGGGAACGTCCAACTCTGCCTCGAAGTTGATATAATTGCGCTAATCCCAACTTATCAGCTCGGTTGATAATGATTGTATTTGCTGTAGGTATATCAATACCCGTTTCAATTATAGTAGTACAAACTAAGACATTAAAGCGACGGTGATAAAAGTCTTGCATTACAATTTCTAATTCGCGTTCTCGCATTTTGCCATGAGCGATTTGTATGCGTGCTTCAGGGACTAATTCTCCTAATTCTCGCACCATTTTTGGAATACTTTCAATGTCATTGTGTAGTAAATACACTTGTCCGCCGCGTTTTAATTCTCGTAAAATGGCTTCTTGAACTAAACTGTTTTCCCATTCACTAATAAAGGTTTTTATCGCTAAACGGCGAGCAGGAGGGGTAGCAATAATTGATAAGTCGCGTAATTTAGAGAGAGCCATATTTAGGGAACGTGGAATTGGAGTGGCAGTGAGAGTAAGTATATCTATTTCAGCTCGTAACGATTTAAAGCGTTCTTTCTGTTTAACTCCAAAACGGTGTTCTTCATCAATAATAACCAAACCCAATTTCTTGAATTTAACATTATTTTGTAGCAATTTATGCGTACCAACCACAATATCAACTGTGCCTGCGGCTATGGCTTTTAAGCTTTCTGCTTGTTGCTTCTGAGAACGAAACCTTGATAATTGTGCAATTTTTACAGGCCAATCAGCAAAACGATCTTGAAATGTTTGATAATGTTGTTGCGCTAACAATGTAGTTGGAACTAGTACTGCTACTTGTTGTCCATCCATTACAGCTATAAAAGCGGCTCGCATAGCAACTTCAGTTTTACCAAAACCAACATCGCCACATATTAATCTATCCATTGGACGCTCTGAAGACATATCATCAAGTACAGCAGCAATAGCTTTTTGTTGATCTGGAGTTTCCTCAAACGGAAAACTTTGGGCAAAGGCTTCATAATCATTTGCCGCGATTTGAAATCTATGCCCCTTTTGTGCAGCTCGTCGAGCATAAATATCTAATAGTTCAGCAGCAACATCACTAGCTTTTTGGGCAGCTTTAGCTTTAGCTTTTTCCCATTTATCTGAACCTAAACGATGTAATGGCGCATGTTCTGGGTCTATACCAGTAAAACGTCGCACTAAATGCAAGGAATAAATTGGTACATAGAGTTTATCTCCTTTAGCATATTCTAATTGTAAAAATTCGGCTTCTATACCACCAACAGTTAATGTTACCAATCCTTGATAACGTCCAACTCCATGCGTTTCATGAACTACAGGTGCGCCAATAGTTAATTCAGTTAAATCACGAACAATTGCATCAGTTTCCCGTTCAATACTGCGTAATCGGCGTTGAGCTACTCGTTCCCCAAACAGTTGAGTTTCGCAAATAACCGCAAGATTGTTTTGAGTTTTAGACTCAAATTCTAATACTAATCCTTGTTGCAACGGCGCAACGGTGAGACATAATCTAGCTTGATTATCTAAAAAAGCTTGCCAATTTTTTACAAGAGTAGGTTTTAAACCATGTTTATTGAACAAAGTTAATAAACTTTCACGTCGTCCAGTAGTTTCAGCCGCTACTAAGACACGTCCTTGAAATTCTTGAATAAATTGTTTGAATGCGCCTAATGGTTCAGAGGCACGAGCATCAACAGGTAAAGCTGGCGGTTGACGAGTTGCGAACTGAATACCGATAGATTTTTCTTCTTGACTCAAGTTAATATGGCGATAATTATTACATTCGGCAAACACTTGATTAGCTTGCAAAAATACTTGCGTAGGAGGCAAAATTGGGCGTAATTGGCGCAATTGTTCATAACGCCGATTAATTTCTTGCCAAAATTGTTCCGCCGTTTCTAACACACCGTCAAGGGTAAATATAATGCTATTTTTGGGTAAATAATCAAATAAGCTCTGAGTTTGTTCAAAAAATAGCGGCAAATAATATTCAATACCTGCTGGAGCTAAACCAGCACTTACATCTTGATAAATTTGAGATTTAATCGACTCCTTAGAAAAGCTGTTTATCCAATTTTTCCGAAAATTATTAATAAATTCACTAGTTAAGGGAATTTCCCGCGCCGGGAGTAAACGAATTGAATTATAATCTGTATGTAAGCTACGTTGAGTGTCTAAATCAAAACCTCGAATATTTGTAATATTATGATTTGATAACTCCAAACGATAGGGTTGCGTCTCGCCCATTGGAAATAAGTCGATTAATTCGCCATGTATTGCAAATTCGCCATGCTCCATTACTTCTGAAACGCCACGATAACCATTTTTACTTAGTAAATTGGCTAGTTCCTCTAAATTTTGAACTTGCCCAGTACTAAGCAATAAACTGTTATTTCTCACATAATCTGTTGGAGCGAGACGCAACATAAGGGTATTAACAGGTAAAACGAGTAAACCTTGCTCAAGACTTGGTAATTCATATAAGGCATTTAGACGTTCAGAAATAATATCAGGATGCGGAGAAAACAAATCATAAGGCAAAGTTTCCCAATCAGGAAAAGTTAATAAAGGCAAATCAGAAAAAAAATGAATATCCTCAATTAATTGCTGTGCAGATAATGAATCAGGGGTTATTACAATTAAAGGCGCGAATTGAGCCGCTTGACTAATAGCTAAACTGACGCTACTACCATATAAACAGCTCCAATCTTGGCGTTGCTTGGGTTTACAATTTAGGGGTGGATTTAAGGGATTGGTATAATTTTTAGTCATTTTTGGTTATCGAAATTTGGGGTTAAAAGCAATATTTTTTATAATATAAATATATTGGATAAAAGACAATATGTTCGCTATATTGGAGTCCAAAGCTTTAGCTTTAGCTTCGCTTACTTCGTTTGGGCGACCAGTGCCAAAGCTAAAGCTTTGGACTCCAATATGTTAAATAATTCATCGTTCAGTACATACTTATGTATAAGAGAGTGCGCTGGAGCGTGGGAACGATAGTGCGTAACATCAGTTAATTTATATATTTATCTTACAGTCTTTCTAGTTTGATTAATAATGAAAGGAAACAATATGTTAATGAGCATAAACCATGAGCATTCGGCTTATCTACCTAAAGCAGTCTCTAGCTTAGCAAATCCCCAGTCAGATATTCCTCGTATTGCCAAAAATAAAAATTTATTAAAGCAAATAGAGGCTTCAGTTCAACAGATACCCACAACACATAAGCTATTTCAAGTTGATGCACGTCAACTATCTTTCATTTCTGATAAATCAGTTCATCTGGTAGTGACTTCTCCTCCCTATTGGACATTAAAAAAATATCGTAACCATGAAAACCAGCTTGGGGACATTGAAGATTATGAACTGTTTCTAAAAGAACTAGATAAGGTATGGAAACACTGTTACCGAGTATTAGTTCCTGGTGGAAGATTGGTTTGTGTGGTGGGTGATGTATGCCTATCAAGGCGCAATAACAAAGGAAGGCATACAGTTGTGCCACTTCATGCGTCCATTCAAGAACATTGTAGAAAAATAGGTTATGATAATCTTTCACCTATCATCTGGTACAAAATAGCTAATGCACAATATGAAGCTAATGGTAATGGCGCAGGTTTTATGGGAAAACCTTATGAACCCAATGGTATTATCAAAAACGATATTGAATTCATTTTAATGGAACGCAAGCATGGTGGTTACCGAAAAACCTCGCTTGCAACTCGTATTCTTTCCATCATATCAGATGAAAATCATAAGCAATGGTTTCAATCTATTTGGGCTGGTATAACTGGGGCTTCTACCCGTAACCATCCAGCACCATACCCAGAAGAACTAGCAGAACGTTTGATTAGAATGTTCTCTTTTGTAGGTGATACG
Organism: Thiotrichaceae bacterium; assembly: GCA_026993485.1. Taxonomy (GTDB): domain Bacteria; phylum Pseudomonadota; class Gammaproteobacteria; order Beggiatoales; family Beggiatoaceae; genus JAUXCJ01. Next base: position 13,683 of record JALWSU010000056.1, read on the forward strand.
GTTTTAGATCCATTTATGGGTACGGGTACAACAACGGTTGCCGCTGCCAAATGGGGACGAAATAGCATAGGGATAGAACTTGAACCATACTATTTTAAATTAGCTGAACAACGTATTTACAAAGAAACTGGTTCTTTGTTTTCCAATGTTGAAATTAATACAACAATTAAGAAAAAATAATTATGGATTATTCAGATAAGGTAGCGCAAGCAGTTCAACATTTTTGGCAAACCCGACTCAAACAATATAAAAACCAAGGTTCAACTACTGGTATTAGGGACGCAGGTAACAGAAGCGCAGTAACTGGTGGGGCACAACTTGATGGTTTTATTCACTTGCTTGCATCGATTCTTGAAGATGCAGGATTGAAAGAGCATTCGATTTATACCAAGAAAACCGTTTTACCTGGATATTTCAGACCTACAAAAAATTGGGACTTGGTTGTTGTCGTAGATGGTGAGCTATTGGCAACCTTAAAATCTCATGTTGGACCGTCATTCGGCAACAATTTTAACAACCGTGTTGAGGAAGCATTAGGAAGTGCCACCGATATATGGACAGCATACCGTGAAGGGGCATTTAAACCTTCTCAAAAACCTTGGTTGGGATGGTTAATGTTGTTGGAAGACACCGAAAAGTCACAATCACCTGTACGGGTATCAGAACCACACTTTTTAGTTTTTAAGAAATTTCAAAACGCATCTTATGCCAAACGATATGAATTATTTTGTGAACATTTGGTACGCGAACGCTTGTATGATGCAAGCTGCTTGCTGTTATCAGATAGAGAAAATGGTCTAAGTGGTGGATACTCAGAACCGAATGCGGAAATTAACTTCAAAAATTTTGCCAGTTCTTTAATGGCACACGCAATTGCCCATGCTAAGATGCGTGAATGATACAACGCAGAACTGCTAATTAAAGATTGGGTTGAGAAATTATCGGAGTGCAAGGTAACCTTGCACTCCTATTAGTCTTAGTCTTTATAAAAAAACTTGATCATCAAGTTTCATAGATACCAAAGTTGGTGGAAACATTTGTTTATTTTCGTTGATGAGTTTCGCTACGCCATTTCCAAGAATACCCTTCGCCTTCAGCAAAACTTAAATCCAAAATACCTATTTCCTTATTAGGTAAACCATTAAAGGCAATCTTTCCGTTTGTTGTTATAACTTCCATTTGTCCATCTATATCAACCACATTGATTAGAATATCAAAAATGGAGGAAGAGGAAATTAATAAAAAATTGAGTTCTTCTAATGGACTATCTGAAATGGCGATGACAATGTTCTTTTTGTTGGGTTTTAATAGATTGAATAAGAAACTAAAATCGTTTGCTCTATATAAATTGTATCTTTTTAACAGTTTATCAATACTTTCAATATAGGTCATATTAACCAGATAAATCATGGTTTCTGAATTTAATTCAATCATTTTGACTGCCGTTTTATAATCAGTAAATTTTGGAACAATATTGCCATTGAAAATTTTCTCAGCATGGTTCTTAAAAACCGTTGTTGATAAAGCCATATTTTCCAATATTCCTTGTCTAAGACAAATAATATCTACCTTATCAAGCACTTCTGTTTCTTTTATGAGGGTTTCATCAACCATCGCTATCACTACATTCTCAGGATTTTGTTTTTTCCACTTTTCCAGCATTGCGGGTGATGGTAAAGATTGCGAAAAATACAAAATTGAGAAAAGATTAGACTTTTGAGCCGTCATCGCTTCATCATCAGCAATAACTAAGTTGGTGAAGCAGCTGAAAAAAAGGGAACAAATCAGAATAATGATCGGAATTATTTTCATATTGATTTTCTGGAAGTTATGAGAATGAACTGGATGAATTTCCCCAAAACAACCGTTTTTTCCGTGATTTGGGGAAAATTATAATTGCTTACTCCACTAGAGTAATCCTACCCTTAGAACCACAATAAGAAATGTGTTTGTTCGCTCCATAATGTTTTTCGATATAGTTAATCACAATAGGAGTGGGATTAGATTCATATTCACGACGGTCTTCTGGCACTTTCTCCAACATCTTATATCCATCGCCACCTGTTGCTACATAACTGTTGGTCACCACTGTGTACATTTGGTCTGGATCAAGAGGCATACCGTCAATTTCTACTTGTTGGACTCCAATATTAGGATCCAAGATAAAGCTGATACCAGATACCTGTAAAAAACCACCTTTACCAACTTGGGTTGCATTATAATTTAGAACAGTCATTAATTCTTTACCTGTTAATGTCAGTAGATGGGTTCTGTTGGTTGGAAAAGGTAAGACAGCCATGATATCTCCTATTGTCACAGGACCTTTCACCAGAGATGCTCTGATTCCACCACTGTTATAAATGGCAACATCGGCCCGAAAATGAAATTTTAAAATATCAGTCACAAAATCACCTAAATTGGTTTCTTGCTCTCTAATAGTGTGCTTCGTTCCTTCCAAGGAACAATCATTTTGCGCTATGATTTTGCCATATTGTCGTTTCAGTTCGCTTTTCTTCGATTGGATATATCTGCTAATGCCAGGATCAGGTGTTACCGTTTCATCAAGTGGTATCAGTTTAGCGTCAAAGCTGCTAAGTTTGCCTTCCCACAAGGTTACTTCCAGATGTCCTAAATATTGTCCTTCGGCACCTGCCTGCACAATGCAAGTCTTATTATTTTTGTTCTTGACCATCTCACATCCTTCAATAGCAGTGTGAGAGTCTCCGCCTATGATAATGTCAATACCTTCAACTTCTTTAGCCAGCTTTTTATCATTCTCAAGCCCAAGGTGGTTGACGAATACCACTAAATCAACACCCTTCTTTTTAAAATAAGACACTATTTCTTTTGCTTTCTTAAATTCGTCTTCAACACTACTATTCTTTAAGAAAATGGGATCCACCTTGGGCATTGCGAGAGAAAAATCTTGAGAAGCTACCAAACCTGCAACGCCCATTTTAATGCCGTTGACTTTCTTAATCAGCACCTTGCCAACTGGTTTATTTCTGATTTTATAATTGGCAGTAACACAAGGGGCTTTGATTAAGCGACGCAGGTTTAGCAAATTATCTTGTCCAAAATCAAGCTCATGATTACCCATGGTATAAAATGATAAGCCCATCCGATTGAAAACTTCAGCTTCAATAGCCCCTTTAGAGGAGTTTGACAACAAGGAGCCTTGGATAAAATCTCCAGCATTGACGAGATAAGTGGGAATGTTGTACTGCCTATTTGCAGCTCGCAGTTTTTTTACCATTGTTGCCATTCTGGCAATGCCATTCACTTCATACTTCACTTTTTTCCCGTTAACCTTTTTCTTTTTTGTCCTTGGTTCCAAAGCACCATGGAAATCGTTGAAATATAAAAAGGCGAATTTTTGAAAAGTAAAAGGTTCCACAGTACCGTTAGCACTAGGTTCTGTTGGTGAAACACTGCCCGCCATTTGCGGTGGCGCATTGGGAATTACTAGCCGTTGGCCGACTAGTAGTTTATTGGGGTTCTGAAGCTTGTTGGCTTTGGAAATCTGTGGCCATTTATTGCCGTCACCATATACCTTCTGGGCTATAGTTGACAGCCATTCACCAGGTTTCACCACATAGTAATTATCTGCCCACATTGGGCTTGTAAACAATACTGTTAGCAAAAACGCAAAAACAGTAGTTATCCAATGACGTTTTCTCATATAGTTACCTTTTATCGTATAGGAATCAAATCTATCATGTTAATCAAATCCAATTTTCCAGTATAGTCTTTAGCAGAGCAGGTTTGATCATTACGTTCTATATATTTCACACGATTGTCAGAGATAAAATAGATCTGTTCTTCATTCCTGGAAAATACTGGAAACTTGGCCTTAAATCCACACGGTATTTCTACAATCTCTCCGTTTCGGAAATCAGGCTGGAGCAATAATGTTGATTCATTAAGCGTGCGACTGAACGCGAAAAGTAGAGATTGACTGTTCATCGCAGGTGTAAGAAATTCAATATGTTGAGCATAGTTTGTCAACCATTTAAATTGCTGAGCACTTGGACGATCAGGTTCATATAACACCACTTCCATGTGATTTGAAGTTACTTCTCTCCCTAAGAAGACAATATTCTCACTATCATTTAAGAAAGTGGGGCTTTGAATTCTGGCTATTTCGTGTGGCAGTGAGATTGGAATTATTTTCGGTTGAAAATCGTCGTTTAACTCGTATAAATTCATAATTTCCAGTGATTGAGAATCATAATCAATGGGAATATAAACTATTTTTTTACCATCTGGTGAAATAGAAGGCATTTTTCCAGGATCTTTGCAATCATTGATAATCGCTCTCGTTTCTAAGTTTACTAGGCAGATTTTCGCGTTTTTACCCAAGCTTTGTTGGAAAACTAGTAAATGTTTATCCTTTGAAATACTTGGATAAAGTTGATAGTCTTCATGCTCTTTTAACAAGAGTTCGTTTTCGCCAGATGATTTCACCAAGAACAGTCTTTTCCAAACTTGATTACCAGACCCGCTCCGAGCGCAAACGATAAAATCAAATTCACCAATTGGTTGCTCAGGCGGCACAGGCGGCGGCACAGGCGGCGTCACAGGCGGCACAGGTGTCACAGGTGGTGGTAGGAAAAATAATACGACAAATGTGACAACTATCATTCCAACCACTGCCCAAAGGTATTTGTTTTCTTTCAAATCTACAAAATTATTGAAATCTAAGAAAATGTTCACCAGCCCTTTTTTAAGGGTAGCCACAATACCTAGCTTTATGAGGTATTTTTTTTCAATTTCCTTAGCTTTGTCTTTTGATATTCTTCTGTTTAAAACATAAGTACTTCGTAAGCGTTTTACCTCATTTGTTTCTACACCATGAGGAGATTGCTTGCTTAACTCCTGACAACTATCTTTGTATTCATTTACCCAATCTATTTTCCTGATCTTATTTTCTATCTCCTCCGCTTGTTCGTGCTCTAAATGCAATTCTGTCAAGGCTTTATCTAACTCTATTCTTGCTGCTAGTGTAATAACGCCATACATTTCTACTTGTTTTGCATAAAATTTTTTCCTTTCTTCTATTGACAGCAGTGGCCGATCTATTGGTTCTTTAGTCCAAGAAGGTGGCCATATAGAACCACCTCCCATAGGTTCAATATACTCTCCTGAAGGGAATTTATAAGCAATCCAATGTCTTAGTATATCAATCCTGAAACGGTAATTATTATTTTTTGTTTCTAATAGACGTGTGAATTTAATAAAGCCTGCGAGTGTTTTAAACAAATCGGGTTTAGAAACATTAAATCTTTGATTTTTTATTGTTTTGAAAATTTTGGAGGAGCTAACATACTTATTAGAGTCTTGAATGGTATTAGCCAAGGCGGCTAAAATTTCCTGCCCATACTTTGGCGCAGTATTTGGATTAGAAAAACTTTTCCATGTTTCTTGAATATGCCCAGCGGGATTACGCATAATAAAATCAATAACAGCCTTCAAATCCTCTGCAACCACATAATTGCGTTTTAGTTTATCATTGACATGATTAACTAAGCTATGACAAATATATTGCGTATAATAGGGCTGCCCTCCTGATAATCGGTAAATTTTCTCTAGGACTTTATCATCATAACTTAAATTTTTTCCTATGGGGTTTTGAATCAAATCCAGTGTATCAGGCATTGATAATTCTAGGATTTGGTACATTTGAGTAACAGGTTGCAATATCTTTTGGACATTAATATCTTCAAAGTCACGAGAACTGGTCATAACAAAGTGAACTGGCAAATTGAGGATTTCTGTTATCCAAAATAAGGCATTCGCCGATAAACTAGATTTGAAAAGCGGCTCAATAGAATCAAATTCATCACATAAAATAATGAGCTTTCTAGGTTGAATCTCGTTGAGACAATTTTGCACTAATTGTTCTAAACGAACTGTCCACGAACTATTCTCTTTTTTGTCCATAAATTCAGCTTCAAATTGCTGAAATTTAGAATTTTCCAAGATAGCTTTTCCCACTTCAAAAGGAAAATCTTCATCTTGTTTAATCCTTGGAACCATCTTATGAAAATCACATAAAACTGCTTCACCAGCTTGATGAAATCTACCTTTCCGAATTTGCCATAAAATCGAGCTTTTTCCGGAGCGACGACCACCAATCAATAAAATCACTTTAGGACCATCAGTCATAATCCAATTTTGGATTATTCTTAAATCCTCTTTACGACCAAAAAACATTTCTTTGGATTTGATCGCATTGCCTACAATATAAGGATTTTGGATTGGTTTAAAGTCCTTGTATGTTGTTAGTTTGTTCATATTTTTATTTTTACATGAATTTAGTAAAATTAATTGAAAAACGAACTAAATTTTAAATTTTTAGTTCGTTTATCCACGTTAATAAGCTACACTTACTTCACTAAAATAATCCGATTCTTAGACGCACAATAAGATATGTGTTTACTCGCTCCATAATGTTTTTCGATGTAGTTAATCACAATAGGAGTGGGATTGGATTCATATTCACGACGGTCTTCTGGCACTTTATCCAACATCTTATAACCATCGCCACCCGTTGCTACATAACTGTTGGTAACCACTGTGTATATTTGCTCTGGATTAAGAGGCATACCGTCAATTTTCACTTGTTGGACTCCAATATTAGGCTCCAAGATAAAGCTGATACCAGATACCTGTAAAAAACCACCTTTACCAACTTGGGTTGCATTATAATTTAGAACAGTCATTAATTCTTTACCTGTTAATTTCAGTAAATGGGTTCTGTTGGTTGGAAAAGGTAAGGCAGCCATGATATCTCCTATTGTCACAGGACCTTTCGCCAGAGACGCTCTGATACCACCACTATTATAAATGGCAACATCCACCCGAAAGTGATCCTTTAAAATATCAGTCACAAAATCACCTAAATTGGTTTCTTGCTCTCTAATAGTGTGCTTTCTTCCTTCCAAGCGACAATCATTTTGCGCTATGATTCTACCATATTGTCGCTCCATTTCGTTTTTCTTCGATTGGATGTATCTGCTAATGCCAGGATCAGGTGTTACCGTTTCATCAAGTGGTATCAGTTCAGCGTGAAAGCTGTTAGGTTTACCATTCTGCAAGCTTACTTCCAAATGTCCTAAATATTGTCCTTCAGCACCTGCCTGCACAATGCAAGTTTGATTATTTGGGTTCTTGACCATCTCACAGCCTTCAATAGCTGTATGAGAATCTCCGCCTATGATAATGTCAATACCTTCAACTGCTTTAGCCAGCTTTTTATCATTCTCAAGCCCAAGGTGGTTGACGAACACCACTAAATCAACACCCTTCTTTTTAAAATCAGACACTATTTCTCTCGCTTTCTTAAATTCGTCTTCAACACTACCATTCTTTAAGAATGTTGGATCCACCTTGGGTATTTCGAGAGAAAAATCTTGAGCCGCTACCAAACCTGCAACGCCCATCTTAATGCCGTTGACTGTTTTAATCAGCACTTTGCCAACTGGTTGATTTCGGATTTTATAATTGGCAGTAACACAAGAGGCTTTGATTAAGTGGAGCAGGTTTAGCAAATTATCAGGACCAAAATCAAGCTCATGATTACCCATGGTATAAAATGATAAGCCCATCCGATTGAAAACTTCAGCTTCAATAGCCCCTTTAGATAAGTTTGACAACAAGGAACCTTGGATAAAATCTCCAGCATTGACGAGATAAGTGGGAATATTGTGGTTCTCATTAGCTGCCCTTATCTGTTTGACCATAGCTGCCATTCTGGCAACGCCATACACTTCATACTTCAGTTTTTTCCCATTAACCTTTTTCTTTTTTGTCCTTGGTTCCAAAGCACCATGTAAATCGTTAAAATATAAAAAGGCGAATTTTTGAAGTGAATCACCAGGTTTCACCACATCGTCAGTCTGTGCCCATACTGGGCTTGTAAACAGTACTGTTAGCAAAAACGCAAAAACAGTAGTCATAAAATGACGTTTTCTCATATAGTTACCTCTTATTGTATAGGAATTAAATCTATCATGTTAATCAAATCCAATTTGCCAGTATAGTCTTTAGCAGAGCAGGTTTTATCACTACGTTCTATATATTTCACACGATTGTCAGAGATAAAATAAATCTGTTTTTCATTCATGGAAAATACTGGAAACTTGGCCTTAAATCCACACGGTATTTCTACAATCTCTCCGTTTCGAAAATCAGGCTGGAGCAATAAGATTGATTCCTTATGCGTGTGACTTAACTCGAAAAGTAGAGAACGACTGTTCGTCGCAGGTGTAAGAAATTCAATATGTTGAGCATAGTTTGTCAACAATTTAAATTGCTTATCACTTGGACGATCAGGTTCATATAACACCACTTCCATGTAATTTGAAGTTACTTCTCTCCCTAAGAAGACAATATTCTCACTGTCATTTAAGAAAGTGGGCCTTTTAATTTTGGCTATTTCGTTGTGTGACAATGAGATTGGAATTCTCTTTTGCTTAAAATCGTTTAAATTCATAATCTCCATAGAGTTAGAATCTTCAATTGGCACATAAACTATCTTTTTGCCATCAGGAGAAATGGAAGGCATCTTGCCAGTGTGCATACAATTATTGGTAATAGCTCTAGTCTTTAAGTTGACGATGCATATTTTGGCACTTTTAGCTAATCCTCTTTGGAAAACCAGCCATTTTTTATCCCTTGAAATACTGGGATGTAGTTGATAATTTTTAATATTTTTTAAAAATAGTTCTTTTTCTCCTGATGATTTTACCAAGAAAAGTCTTTTCCAATCTTTCTCAGATGGACTCCGAGCGCAAATGATAAAATCAAATTCACCCATTTTGCTTAGTGTTTTGTCGGGTAGCCCTTCTTGCCATTTTTGCCACTCTTCTTGTAATAATGCGACAAATATAATGACAACTATTATTACTACCACTATCCAAAGATATTGGTTTTCTTTAAAATTTAAGAAAACATCCAACTGCCTTTTTAAGGTAGTAAGAATACTTGGTTTTGAGAGATAGTATCTTTCAATTTCCTTAGCTTTATGTTTTGAGATTTTTTCAGTCAAAACATAAGTACTTTGTAGGTGTTTTAGCTCAAATTTTGGCACGCCATTAGGATATTGCTTGCTTAAATTTTGACAACTATCTTTGTATTCTTCTATTTCCTTTTCTCGTTCATTTTTCATACTATAATTAGCTACACTAACGATAGAATTTTCTCTTGAAATCACTCAAGAAGTCTTTTATTATACTAAAGATATTCGGACTAGGTGGTGGTATTCCTATCCGTTCACGAAAAAAACGTTCCATTTGCCCTGCCGAAATTTCACGTTTATCTCTTGTAACCCAACCACGATCAACGAGATAATTATCCACTATCAAGTTTTTCTTCTTACGGCGACTTAGAATACTTACGATACTTTCTAGCTGTTGTGTTGTTAATGAAGAATAAATTTCTTCATAATAAGGAAGACACGCTTGATAAGCCTCATCAATTACCTGCTGAAATGATGATTCGCCAGTTTTTTCATAGTGTGATACCCATACCTTGCCCGCTTCTTGGAGCGGATAGGGGCTGTAGCCAAATTGTCCAATTAATTCAAAAATATCCTTTTCATTATTTTGCAAAGCTTCTGGCAATCTTTCAGAAATTAGACGGGTTACTTCAGTCAGGCTAAGTGGAAATAAGGCATAATAATCAAAAATGTTAAAAAAGGGAGAACCAGCTAACTCCACCGTCATTGCTAAATCCAATAAAGGCATTGGTGAAGTCACAATACACCCAACTGGACTATGCATGTAAAGCCATGATCTTAAACTTTCAAAAAAAGCAAGCTTATATTTTGGGTTAGCCACTATCAGATTGAAATTATCAATAATTAGAATTAACCTGCGGTTATTTTTTTCCAACCAATCTAAAATTTTGTCGTTATCTGAAAAATCTTTTAAATTAGGTATGGCTAATACTTCTTCTATTTTGCTATAAATGACTTTGAAAAAAGCAGTTTCATCAGTTAATTGATGTTTAGCTGTATCAAAATATAGAAAAATATATTGATTTGCTTTGTCACCCAAGTAATGTTTTACAACGCTAGGTTCCTGAAGATATTTAACCAAAGACGTTTTGCCTTCCTTACTAAAACCATAAATGGCAAAACTTTGAACATCATCAGTTCCCAATCTTCCATAAGCATGTTGTAGCACAGTTCCTCTACCAACATGCTCTTGTGGATTAAGACAGGGCCTTTCTGGATGAAAAGAGAATTTTTGTGTCATGTCATTTGCTCACTATCATTGCAATTAAATCTTTCCAATCAGGCTGCTGTTGTTGCGCGATGATATTGAGTTTTTGAATTTTCTCATCATCAAGTCCCAAGGTGATACCAAATTGGTATAAAATATCATAGTCCTTTTTGCTCAGCACTTTATCTTTCATGCCCAAACGATTGGCGGTGGTATATAACCATGATTGGTAAAAAATAAAGGAAAAGGCTTTCAAAGTATTAAAATCATCATCAGCTAAATAGCTTTGAAAAAATGCCGTCCATTCCCACGGCATTTTGCCGGTTTTTTCTAAATCGCGCCAATTGGCGAAATCACCAAAATCAAAAAGTTCAAAGAAAAACTGAATAATCCCTTCCTTATTGTACTGTACCGTTGGTAAAGGCGGTAACCACCCACAAAATCCACTCGGATGAAGATAAAGATGTGACATTTTCCATGAACTATTTAAGCCTTTTTCTTGTGCATAAATCTCAAGCGATAGCGTTTGTTTGACAATCAATAGCTTTTCAATATTGGAAAAAGATAAAATAATGCTTTTGCTAGGTTTAAATTGACTCAGTTTTTTAGATAAAATGGTGGCTTCTAAAACTGGCTTGCTATCCAATTCTTGGCTATTTATTTGAATTTCATCAATATCTAAAATAGCTGGATGTAGCAAAGTTTGCCATTGCTGTAAGAAAGATTCATATTGTTTAATAACATTTTGTGCATCTTCCAAATTGGGTATTGGAATGGTGGCGACTAATTTATTATCTGTTTGAATCCAATTCGTTTGAGTTTCAATATTCATTTTATAGCCTTAAAATCAGACCTCCGAGGAGAACAATACCTCGGAGGTCGTTGTATCTGTAACCTCCGAGGTATTGCTTTCCTCGGAGGTTTTTCTTAATAGCAAGCTTCAGCGTAGAAACCAGAAGTTACTTATAACAAACCAAGACATTTGAATAACCAGAACCGCTATACATTAACACCCCAATATAGTAAGTGCCTGACCATCTAGGAGAAACCGCCACTATTGGCGTTGCATCGCTTTTTTGATCACGGTCAATTTCGTTATAATTTTCGTCCAGCATAATGATATCCAAGTCACGAACACTAGAATCGCCTGCTCCAATAATAAAATAGCTATTACCGCTGTACAGAGTAGTTCTGACTATATAGTAATCACCTTGACTCAAGTATTTGCCACTGGCATTATCACGGCAACCACCAGCCCCCCTATTTTCTATATAGCGTTTCACTTGACGCAATTTTCGCATTGACTGTGCATCCGACGCATAACTGATTGACGGAATAACCAATGCCATAAAGGCTGATACTAAAATAACCAATACTGATGTTTTACCAATTTTCATCATTTTGATTTCCTCTAACCAGTTATTTAAATGAGAGTCTGAGTGCGCGAGCAATCTTCTTAACATCACCAAGGGTGATTTCACCACGTTTCTTGTTGACTATTGGTTTGATCTTTTTTAGCCCACGAACAAAGTTTTTAACAGTGCGATTGTTCCGAAATTCAGGAGTCGCTTTTTTTGTCAAGTGGTTGATAAAATAATTAACCAGTTCTCCCCATCTGAACATGTCTAGTTGTTGACGGCTTGGTTGGGCATAACTTCCTACAGTACGGGCACCTAAGTACAAGGCTTTGAAATAAGCGGCGGCGAGTACAAGTACACCAGAATCACGTATTGACGGGTTTTTGTCCTTTTCTATCTGTGGAACAATTTCGTTGATTAAAGCATCCATTTTGTCACGCAAGGCTTTGCCTTTAAGCTTGCCAGTTTCCAGTTGATCTTTTAGCGTTTGTATTTCTGCTTTGATATTGGCAGGTAGTTCTAAAGAAACAAGCGCATTATAGGCTTGTTGTATAATTGCTTTTGAGGGCGGTGTGTCATCGTTACCACTATCCAAGACGACAAAGGCAATATCGGACAAGGTTTTGCCTACTTCAAAAGAACGTTGTGGCAAACTCATTGATTGATAAGCTTTTGATTGGACAGTTATTAACTTGCCCCATTTTCCAGTAATGCCAGCATTTTTGGCATTTTTGTGGATTTCGTTGATTGAAGGCAAGTAGAGCTTTGCCTGTGTTTTTTGAGGCGTGAATGTGAATGTGGGTTTGCCATCACCTGCCCATGCTAAATTGCAAAATGACATCATGATAAATAATGTCAACAGTTTTTTTATAGTCATTGTTTCTCCTTGAGAAATTAATGTTAAAGTTGGAAAGGTTGTCCTTTCCGAGTGATTTACCGATTACGCCATACAAAAGTAAGCCAAGCTAAGCTAAATGTAACAAGCGTTATCAGTAAAAGAATGAGCCATGTTGTTTGACTATGCTGTACTCTAAAAAATTTTAAGCGAGAGTCAATATTCATGGCATGAGCCAGTATAATTTGTTCTACTTCATTTAAATTTGTGCCAGTTCCGCGTATTACTTGTTCGACTGCGTTTGAATAAACGCCACCTTCACCCCAAAAATTTTTGCCTGCTTCTTCTAAAAATTTAACTGAGGGTATGTGTTCTAGCAATAGTGTTGGTACAGTAAGCTTGCCATCAAGTTGTTCGGGATTTTCTCGACTTTGTTCTAGTTTGTCATAATATTCCTTTAAGACTTCAATATATTTAGATTCAGTTGCTGATACTTCTGGTGGTAGATCCTCGCTATCGCTGGCATAAAATAATGCTTCATACCAATAGTTGGCAATTTCCGGATGTTTATTGATTATTTCAGGTGGCCCTTTTTTATCCCATTGTTTTCTTAATTCAGTAAGATAAGTACTGGGATCAAGTGATTTTAGACTTAAAGCTCCTGTGCCTATAAAGCTGCCACTCCTAAATTGCGTGCGTTCATCGTGTTCAATTTGATAGCGTGGCATTGAGACGTTTAAGTCTTGCTCAAATAAAAGGGCAGCGGCTTCAAAGCCCCAACGACTTACCATAAAATCTGCGATAGTATGAACCATTGGATTCATACCAATAATCGGCTTAATAATGCTGCCACCTAATAGGATTTGAATAATCAATAAAAATGGTAGAACTGCATTCGCGGCTGAGCGCGTTTTAAAAAATGTTGATACAAACATCGCAACAGCGATAGAGGCAATAGCTGTTAGCCAGAGTAACAGAAAAAATTTAAAAAACAAGCTTGGCATTAAGATTGAGAAAAAACTGATAGATTCTGACTTAGCAATTATCAGCCCAGTTTCATACGGGTTTATCCAAGCTGGTAAAACGATAAAGATTATGTGAAAAGTGAGAGTAAATAAAAAAACTTGTCCAAAAGCTATAATGGATAACGCTATAAATATAGAAAGAATAAAATCGAAACTGCTTAAAAAGCTCAGTCGCTCCTGTTGATATAAAATCATTGAACTTGGAATTTCGACTATGGCTTTAGACGTTCCAAACCAGACGGCTGTGAGTACGACTAGGAAAACAATGATACTTACAGTATCTGAGGTTAGGTAATTTCGTAGTGGTTGAAAAATCTCACCGGCACCAAATGTTACAATAGTTTGAAAAACTAAGAAAAATGCAATTGCCAGAACTGGTGCTTGCAAAAAGGTGATACTTAAATCCGTCTTGTCTCTATAGAAGCTGAGTAAACGACGCTGAACTAATTTAAGAATCCGCTTTGAACGAGAACTGGGGATGGCTGCAAAGTCGCTACTTGTTGTCACAGTTTTTTTCCTCAGAGAGTTTTGCCTCTAACTTTTTATAATAAGGAGACATTTTGTATATTTGGTGCCATTTTTCAGGTAGTGTTGTACGTTTTCCAGTTTTTGGATCTTTTTTCTCTAGGACATCAAATATGATTTTTGGCGATTTATAGGGAGAATGTTCTCCATGTGAAAAATATTTAATAGCCTCATCAGCAGGACCGTAGTATGCGATAAATCCACCGACATCAAGCACTAATAAGGTATCCATTAAGTCAAAGGCTTCAATATCAGGCGAGTGAATCGTTAATATAACCCCTTTGCCATTATCTGCAATCTGCCGTAGGTGTTTCAGAATGTTATCTGTATCTAAAGAGGATAGTCCCGAACAAACTTCGTCCGCCAGTAGAAAGGTTGGCTCTAACATTAATTCTAAAGCGAGATTAACCCTTTTTCTTTGCCCGCCAGAAATTGCCGAACAATAATTATTTTGTTGTTTTTCTAAATTCATGGCTTTTAACAAGTCATCTACTTTTTGTTTTATAGCTTCCGGTGGCCAATCTGATGGGAGACGTAAGTTGGCGGCATAATGTAAATTTTCTTTAACAGTTAATTCGGGTATGACAACATCGTCTTGGGGTACAAAACCAATTTCTTTTAAAATTTCTGGATTTTTTTGAGTATTTTGACCTGACAAACAGATATGACCAGATCTAAGAGGAATGATTGCACGAATAGCTTTGAGTAAAGTTGATTTTCCTGCACCGCTAGGGCCAATAATACCCATAAATTCACCAGATGGAATGCTTAATGAGCAATCGTGAATTAAATCTTGATGTTTGTTTTTGGGATGGGCGACATAAATATTTCTAAGCGTTAGGCAATCATGAGTGGCTATTTGACTGGTTAATTTACCATTTGCTTTTAATTCTAGTTGATAAGAGCCTATTCTAATAATATTACCGTTTTGTAGTTTTTTGGTTTTTTTATCCGCTAAAAAACATATTTCCCATTGATTATTTTGACATTTTATTTCGAGAGCGTGCCAAGCTACGCGGGGAGAATAGAGTTGAATATCACAAATATCTGATGCACCAACTAAGTTGGTTTTACCGTTTTGAAGCTGGTAATCAGTTTTGGATTGAGCCGAATCATTTTTGTTCTCTGAAGAAAAGCCGTTATTTTTGAGCAATTCTCCGAGCGTAAAAAAGACACCAGCGAGTTTTAGGGGCGTGAATTTATCAATACGCGCCATGACAACACCGCGTTGACGATGATCGACAGTCAGATTTTCCCGATTATCGCTTTTATTATGAATAAGATATTCAACAGCCGATACTGGGGTAACGGTTAGAAGAATTTTATCCGCCGAAGTGTCATCGGGTAATGGATAGGTACTGTTTGGCGTATTTCCTATTATAAGTTTTTTTTGGGTTAAATACATGATTTAATTATTTTAATTGTTAAAGTTCCAAAATTGCAACGCCCTTGTGTATGAGAAAATTACCTTGAATAAGGTTATGATAGTTTATTAATCATGGATGTCAAGATTGAGTTTGAATTTTTTGATTGTCTGAACAGTGATTTATTTTGATTGTAAGGATTAACTGGGATTTGGTTTTTTTATCAGTTCCAATCACAATAGTTCGGACAGTTTTTTGATTTTGTCATTTCGACGTAAGGAGAAATCTTGAATTATCAAGCTGTTAAAATTTATCAAGATTTCTCCTTACGTAGAAATGACAACAAGTTGTATCTATAAATCAATAAGTTGTAAAAAATGTCCGAACTATTGAAAGGGACTACAGAAAAAAACTAAACTATGATCACCTAATAAGCGAATTATCGCACAACACAATAAGCGAATTATCGCACAACACAATAAGCGTAGTTAAAATCATAAATTATGGCAAAGCCTTCTGAAAAACTCGCTGAATCTCTTAACATTCTGCATAATCTTCAAGAGCGTGGCTTAGTGGCTATACGCTCTAGCGATTTAACAC
>JALWSU010000057.1 GCA_026993485.1 Thiotrichaceae bacterium
CCCCAAGCCCTACCTGCAAAATAAGCCCCACTATCTGCTGTCCAAATTAACACAAATAGAAAAATAACTGAATGCCAGCCATAATTTTGATGCAAAATCAATAAAGCAGTCCACGCAGGCAATAAAATCAAAAATCCTAATAACGCTTTAATAAATGCCGATTGAGGTAATAAATTATATCCAGCTTGGTAGCGCAACACCCAAAACAGTGCCAATAACCACCACAAACCAGCTACCAATAATATAGGTGTCGTTATTAGCTCGATTAGCTGGAACCAATAAAGCATGAATAGCACTAAAGCCATAATCAAGGCATAAATTGCCCTCATCATTCCAGCTTGCCAACCACATAAACCAGCCCATTCCCACGCACCAAGCACAACAACAAAACCGATCACCCCTGCTACTATTTGTGTTGACAAACTCAACAACCACACAATCAAGGGAATTAATATTAGAGCCGTTAAGAAACGTTGCTTAAGCATTTTTCTGTTCTTCCTGCACCTGTTCGCTGGTGCGTCCAAAACGCCGTTCACGGCTAGCAAATGAGTCTAAAGCTTCCTGAAAAGCGGCTTTATCAAAATCTGGCCACAAAGTATCGGTAAAATATAGCTCAGTATAAGCCAGTTGCCAGATTAAAAAATTACTCATTCGTTGCTCGCCACCAGTGCGAATAAACAAATCTGGTTCGGGTAAATCTCCTAAAGACAAGTGCTGCCGAAATAAGCTTTCATTAATATCTTCGACTTGTAAAGTTCCATCTAGCACTTTTTGAGTCAAATGTTTCGCCGTATTTACAATATCCCAACGCCCACCATAATTAGCCGCAATCACTAAAGTTATCCCAGTATTATCTTTGGTGAGAATTTCGGCATTAGAAATCAATTTTTGCAATTTCTCAGGAAAAGCATTAGGCGCACCGATTATGCGTAAACGCACATTATTCTTATGTAAAATTTTCACTTCCCGTTTTAAAGCCATTATAAATAAATTCATTAATAAACTGACTTCTTCTTTGGGACGTCGCCAATTTTCACTACTAAAAGTAAATAATGTCAGGACTTCAATCCCCTTTTCAGCACAAAGGGTTAGCACTCGGCGTACCGTCTCCACACCAGCTCTATGTCCTGCATGGCGTGGTAACAATCTTTTTTTTGCCCAACGACCATTACCATCCATAATAATGGCAATATGACGTGGAAGACTAGAATTACTCATAAGCTAAATTTCCATCAATTCCGCTTCTTTTTCTGCTAAGGCGGTATCAAGTTTTTTAATGAACTGGTCAGTTAATTTTTGGATTTGTTCCTCAGCCTTACGTTCCTCATCTTTGGAAATCTCTCCGTCTTTCAGTAATCCCTTCAATTCGTGATTGGCATCACGACGAATATTACGAATTGCAACCCGTCCGTTCTCAGCTTCTTGACGCACCACTTTTACAAGTTCACGGCGGCGTTCCTCTGTCATTGGCGGCAATGGTACACGCAGCAATTGCCCAATATTATTTGGATTCAGCCCTAAATCCGAATCACGAATCGCCTTTTCTACCGTAGATACCATATTTTTTTCATAAGGAGCAACCCCCAAAGTTCTAGAATCTAATACTGTTATATTAGCAACCTGATTAATCGGTACATCGCTACCATAATAAGGCACAACAATATGATCAAGCAAACTGGTATGAGCACGCCCGGTCCGAACTTTCATTAATTCCGCTTTTAGAGCTTCTACACTTTTTTTCATTCGCTCCTCAGCGTCTTTTTTTATCATTTCAATCATACTATTTATTCCTCACTATGTATGAATTAGCGTGCCTTCATCAATATCTGCTATTGCACGCCTTAACACGCCCGATTTTCCTATATCAAGTACTCGTAAGGGCATATTATTATCTCGACACAAGACAACCGCAGTTGTATCCATCACTGCTAAGCCACGTTGAATCACTTCATTATAAGTTAAGCGAGAAAAACGTTTCGCACTAGGATCAACAATAGGATCAGCACTATAAACACCATTAACTTTGGTAGCTTTTATCATTAAATTGGCACCAATTTCAAGCGCACGCAAACTAGCGGCTGAATCGGTAGTAAAAAAAGGATTGCCGGTGCCAGCAACAAAAATCAC
>JALWSU010000058.1 GCA_026993485.1 Thiotrichaceae bacterium
CACTAACAGCTTCAACTTGCTGACTTTGTGCCTCAGCTTGTGCCTTAATTTTGCCATTTAAATCGGCAATCTCAGCATTAAGCTTAGCATTTTGTTCGCCACTTTGTTGCTTCAAACTTGCCACTTCGGCACTAACAGCTTCAACTTGCTGACTTTGTGCCTCAGCTTGTGCCTTAATTTTGCCATTTAAATCGGCAATCTCAGCATTAAGCTTAGCATTTTGTTCGCCACTTTGTTGCTTCAAACTTGCCACTTCAGCACTAACAGCTTCAACTTGCTGACTTTGTGCCTCAGCCTGTGCTGCTATCTGACTTTTCAAAGCCGCCTCTTGTTGCTTGCTGGCTTGCCCTAATTCAGTAATTTGGGCAGTCTGTTGAGCATTTTCTTGTTTCAAACTAGCCAATTCTGCACTAAGTTCTTGGAACTTCTGAGTTTCTGCCTCAAGCTGTGCTATCTTGGCATTTAAATCTGCAATTTTAGCATTAAGCTTAGCATTTTGTTCGCCACTTTGTTGCTTCAAACTTGCCACTTCGGCACTAACAGCTTGAAATTGCTTACTTTGTTCTTCAAGCTGTGCAGCTACATGACTTTTCAAAGCCGCCTCTTGTTGGCTTAGCTGATGCCTTAATTGCTCGATTTGGGCTGTTAGTTGCTGAGTCGTCTCTTGTTTCGATGACAGCAACATAGCGTTTATTTTTTCCAATTCCTTGGTAACTTTTTCCTGTTGAACGCCCTGTAGGCTCATAGATGCTGCTAGTTCCCCTTTTAGGCTTTCTAAGGCAGTTTCTAACTGACTGTTTTGCTTAGACTGTGCTGCAATTTTGGCGTTAAGTGCCTCGTTTTCTTGAGTCAAACGCTTTTTAACACCAAATCCTATACCAATTACAACCAACAAAACAATAATGATTGCAATGGGAAATATATTATCCATATTAAAATCCTTGATTAAAGTAAATTTAGAGATTTCATAAAATATGAAACTTATCCGTAATAGTCAAGTTTTTTTGCAAAAAAAAGGGCAATCAAGTAATGATTGCCCTAGTTACTGATTTAGGTTTTGATAGGACTTATGCACTGACAGCAGAAGTTTTTTAAGTTTTTTAATAAAAACAAACTGTTAAAATTTTTAACTTACTTGGAGTCCAAACGAAGTAAGCGTAGCTAAAGCTAAAGCTTTAGCTACGCTTACTTAGCTACGCTTACTTCGTTTCGTTTGGACGGTCCAAAGCTAAAGCTTTAGCTACGCTTATGGACTCCAAGGAGAAAATCAAAAAAATTCGTTTGTCAATGCGTAAGTCCTATTTGAATTTATTTCAAAAATTAACTTTTCACTAAGCTACTGGCATTAGGAGCAGTAACCTTTTCACGTTGATACCATCTAACAATTTGATGAGGACGCCAAATATATTCAACTGGTATTGATAAAAAATGTACCAAACGAGTAAAGGGTATTAACAATACAATGAAATAAGCATTGACAATATGTATTCTTGTTATTACTGGTAAATTATTAACTAATTGAATATCTGGTCGCAATTCAAGTACTGACCACAAATAAGGCACACCAAAAGCTGAGTACCAAGATGATCCCCAACGATAAAATAGAGCTGTCCAAATACCAGTAGCAACTTGTAGCAACAGAGCTATAAGTAATACATAATCCATTTTGGAACTCACAACTCTAATACGGGGGGTAGTGATGCGTCTAATTAGTAAAAAAATCACACCTGCTAGTGCCAATAAGCCAAAAACAAAGCCAGTAACTTCCATAGCATATAATCTGGCTGGTACTCCATTCCACCACAAAATAGTATCAGGAATTAAAAAAGCAACAAAGTGAGCTGTGAGCGCAATCAAAATACCATAGTGCCAAGCAACTGAACCCCAAAATAGTTGCCGAGTTTCTAAAAATTGTGAAGATAAACTTGAATAAGAAAATCGATCACTGGTATATCGCCAAATGCTTCCCACAATGGCCATAACCAGACAAATATAAGGAAAAACAGCGAACAATAAATAATCTGTCATTATCTTTTCTCCTGTTGGCGAAAAGGTTTGAACTATGATTTTATTTAAACTAATCTAATCTAATCTAATCTAATCACAGTTCAAAATAGCAAAAAAAGATGTAACTACAGACTCGTTCTCAACCAAATTCGTGCAAGGTAAGCTTGCACTCCAACTAGACTCTGGAGTGCAAGCTTACCTTGCACGAGCCGAATCTTCAATTACTGATTAAATTTATGAAGTACAATTAAAGCACTCCTCAATACTGGCATATAAGGATTTGTAGAATCATCCTTGAAATTATCATTCATTTGCTCAAAAACTGGTATTAAGCATTCAGCAAGCAATTCCTTGGCTAATGCTTCCTCTGGATCAAGTTCAGCTAAAAATCTTAATAACAGCGGAATATGATCAACGAGTTCTTGTTTGGTATCAAAACCTCGATTTTCATACTCTACAGCCAGTTCTGCCATGAAAGTATTCCGTTTAAAACTTTCTCCAAAGAGGATATGACCAGCAAAAATATGACAAGCAGGATTGACATCAAAAGTACCAGTATATAATTCCTCTAAATTGCCTAACGGGGTTGTTTCTATAACCCCCAAAAAACTGCTAAGTTGTTCAGCAGCTTCAGGATAATCGGTTTCAAGTAAATCAATCGTAGCACGAACTTGTTCAACCAGATTCGAGCTGGGATAATTTAACAATTTAGAAAATCCTTGATAAATTTGCTGCCGTTGTCCTACTTTCATTTAGTTACAATCCTCGATGTGGTCGATCATCTATGTTTAAACTACCTCCGACGCCAATTTCGGCTTTGAAGGTGTAAGGATCATCTATAGCCAGTTCAGTCTGATACTCACGATGCGATGGTGGTAAGACAAAGCGATCTTCAAAAGTTGGCAAAGCCGTTAAACGGTATATTTCTTCACATTCTTTCTCTGTTAAACCCGTCCTTTCAAGCAAAACCTTAACTTGTTCAGGAGTAATATCATCAACTTCTTGAGCGCGTCTATACATACGCACAGCTAACATTTTTTCTAAAACCGAACGTATTCTGCTTTCATCACCTGCGGCAAACAAACTAGCTAGATAACGCATTGGTAAACGCGCTTTATCTAAAGTGGTGAAAAACTCTTCATCATCTAACCTATAATTACCTTTTTCAACATATCCGATGACTGGCAACAAGGGGGGAATATAAAACAACATCGGTAAAGTTCTAAATTCTGGGTGTAATGGTAAAGCCATATCCCATTCTTTAACAAATTTATACACAGGAGACTTTTGAGCTGCCTCAATCATTGAAAAGTGTACGCCACTTTTGCCTGCTGCTTCAATAACTTCAGGATCATGTGGATTTAAAATCATATCCCGTTGACGTTGAATCAATTCACTTTCTGGTGCTGACGCATACTCCTCAATTTTTTCAGCATCATACAAAACCACCCCTAGATAACGAATCCGTCCTACACAAGAATGGAAACAGGCTGGCGGTTGTCCAGATTCAATTCTGGGGAAACAAAGAATACACTTTTCAGATTTACCAGTTTTCCAATTAAAATAAGTTTTCTTATAAGGACAAGCTGAAATACAATAACGCCAGGCACGACATACATTTTGATCAAGCAAAACAATGCCATCTTCACCACGTTTATGTAATGCACCTGATGGACAAGAGGCTACACAAGCTGGATTTAAGCAATGATTGCAGATTCTAGGTAAATAGAAAAACACTAAGCGTTCTATTTCTAAGAGGACCTCTCTTTCGCCTTCATTTAAATTTGGGTCATTTCGGGCATAAATTTCTGAACCACCCAAATCATCATCCCAATTTGGACCCGCATTTATATCCATATACTCGCCAGTAATCAATGAAATTGGGCGAGCAGTTGGTTGATCATCTCCAGCCTCAGTGTCAAATAAATCCTTATATTTGTAAGTCCAAGGTTCATAATAATCATCAATAGTAGGCAAATGTGGTTGATGAAAAATATTAGCTAAACCACGGAATTTATCCGTTGCCCGTAATTTTATTGTATCCCCTTTTGGTTCCCAACCACCTTTATATTTGCCTTGATCTTCCCATTGCGTGGGATAACCAGTACCGGGTTTCGTTTCTACATTATTCCACCACATGTATTCCGTGCCTTCACGGTCTGTCCATATATTCTTGCAGGCAATACTACAAGTATGACAACCAATACACTTATCCAGGTGAAACATCATTGAGACTTGTGCTCTGACATCCATTATTTTTACTCCACCTAACTAATTCAGAATAAATTTTGTCTCATTTATAAATTTCAAAACTTCGGACACTTTTTATCTATAAAAACTTGATTTTAAAAAATAAAAAATTTTATTTTTGTCATTTCGACGAATGAGAAATCTGAACAGCTTGATACAAATAGATTTCTCCTATCGTCGAAACGAAGCAAGCGAAGCGTACTAACAAACTTAAAAAACTGTTCAAACTATTGAAATTTCATAATGAGACAAAATTGAAAATTCACTCAGGTATTAAAATTGAGGTTCACCCTTTAATTTGCGAACCAGAATATGGGTATCACGTTGAACCCCTGTAGGTCCCCAATAATTTAAATGGAAAGTAAACTGTCCATAACCACCCATCATTAAAACTGGATTCAGTCTAGTACGAGTCAAACTATTATGACCGCCACCACGTCTATTTCCCCGTAGTGGTGATTTCGGAATAGATATGGTGCGTTCTGGACTATGATACCAAATACAAACACCTTCAGGTACACGCGCACTAACAACAGACCTTGTTACAACAACACCATGATCATTGTAAACTTCTACCCAATCATTATCGACAATACCAATTTTTTCCGCATCTTTGGGGCTAATCCAGAAAGGCTCAATTCCGCGTGATAGGGTCAACATACGGTGATTATCATAATAAGTGGAGTGAATATGCCACTTACCATGTGGAGTCAAGTAATTAAGCATGACACTACCCTCTTCTTCTTGTGTCTTACTAAAATCACCATATAACATCGGATCTACTTTAGGCTTATAAGTGGGTAAATGCTCACCAAATGCTAAATAACCTTCATGATCCATATAGAACTGTTGCCGTCCAGTTAAAGTTCTCCAAGGAACCTTACGTTCAACACTCATACAGAATGGAGAATAAGCCCGTCCATCCGTCATAATGCCGCTCCAGCAAGGGCTGTTCAATAAACGACGAGGTTGATTTTGAATATCTTCGTATGTAACAACCGCATCCTTACTACCTTCACCTAAGTCTCTCAGTGGCAAACCGACCCGTTTTTCATGCTCACAAAAAGCTTTATAAGCTGATTCGCCATTAGTTTCAGGCGCAAAACGCAGAACAATATTAATTGCATGAGTGACATCAAATAGAGAGGGATAAGTAATGCCATCCCATTCCACAGTCGGATGAGTTTTCAAGGTTTTATCATATATATCATCAATTGGCCAATGTACACCATGTGCGCCAATGCCATGTTCTCTAGCATATTTACCAAATGAAACAAAACGATTATAGATATTTTTATAATCGCGGACAACAACCTTCATTTTTGGCATAGTTTTACCTGGAATGGCTTCACATTCACCCTTAGCCCAATCTTTAATAGAAGGTTGAGCAATTTCATCAGGATAATCATGCTCTAAAGGCGTACAAACAAAATCCCTAACTGGTTCAGGTAAATGCTTTTCAGCCAACTTCGCCAAACCCTTAGCAATTGATTTATAAATTTCCCAATCGGTTCGCGCTTCCCAGTTCGGAGCAACTGCTTCAGAAAGAGGGTGAACAAAAGAATGCATATCAGTAGTGTTAATATCATTCTTTTCATACCAATGTGCTGTTGGCAAAACTATATCAGAATACAATGCCGAAGTATCCATACGGAAATTAATGTCAATCACTAAATCCATTTTACCCGCAGGACCTTTTTGATCTCGCCACTCCATTTCCTTGATCACATCTTTACTGACTTGTTCATCAGCAATTTTATTCGTGTGAGTTCCTAAATAATGGTGAAGGAAATATTCATGACCTTTACCACTAGCCATAATAGCATTTCCACGCCAAATAAACCAAACACGTGGCCAGTTATTTGGATGATCAGGATCTTCAGCCGCAAAGCGTAATTTTTTCTCCTTGAGCTGAGTAACAACATAGTCAACAATTTCTTGATCTGACTTTGCCCCAGCCTTTTCAGCATCTTTAACAATTTCTAAACTGGAACGTTCAAATTGTGGAAAAAACGGCAACCAACCCATACGAACTGCTCGCGCATTCAGATCCGCAGCATGAGCACTAGTCCATTCATTATCGCCTTTTAAAGCAGCATATTTTGCAAACGGTTTTTCATAACGCCATTGATCACAATTAATATAATGCCAAGTTGGCGCATTTTGCATTCTAGGAGATAAACCCCAATCTCCAGCACTAGATACAGTTTTCCAAATTGAAATCGGAGCCAACTTTTCTTGCCCCACATAATGAGCTAAACCACCACCATTTTTACCAACACAACTACATAACATTAATGCTGTAATCGCCGAACGATACATTAAGTTATTATGATACCAGTGGTTAATACCTGCACCGATGATTACTGTACATTTACCATTGGTTTTTTCAGCTGTAGTCGCAAACTCTTGGGCAAACTTAATTACAGTAGCTTTATCAATACCCGTAAATTTCTCTTGCCATGCTGGAGTAAAAGTTTGTTCAGCATCATCGTAACTACTAGGATAATCACCACCTAAATCACGATTCACACCAAAATGCGCCATCAACAAATCAAAAATTGTTGTGACAGTAACGCTACCACCATCTTTAGTATTAATTTGTTTAACTGGCACACCGCGCTTAATAGTAGCATTATTATTTGAAAAATCTTCAAAATCTAATTGCAGTACGGCATCACTTTGATCAATAAAAGACAATACTGGATTAATTTCAGAATCATCTAATCCATCTTTTAATTCTAAATTCCATTGACCCTGTTTAGCTTTTTGCCAACGATGTCCTACTGAACCTTTAGGCATTTTTGGTGTCTTGGTATTCTCATCAAACATCAAGAATTTCCAATCGCCATTTTCTTCATCTTTATAAGCTTCAATGGTATTAGCCCGCAACAAGCGTCCTGGCTTATAGCCATCATCAGTTTTATCCACAACCACCAACATTGGTGAATCTGTGAACTGCTTCAAATAGGCACTAAAAGATTCTACGGATTTTTTTACATAAAATTCATTTAAAATCACATGGTTGACCGCACTCCAAAAAGCACCATCTTGTCCAGCATTAACTGGAACCCACCAATCAGAATATTTTGCAACCATGCTATAGTCAGGAGACAAAACCACAAACTTTGAGCCATTATGACGCGCTTCTGATATAAAATGCACATCAGGAGTACGAGTCATACTCAAATTAGAACCCATAGAAACAATAAATTTAGCATTAAACCAATCAGCACTCTCATGGGCATCAGTTTGCTCACCCCACACTTCAGGTTCCGCAGGAGGAAGATCACTATACCAATCATAAAAGCTCAATAAAGTTCCACCTAACAAACCTAAAAAACGTGAACCAGCAGCAAAACTTAATTGTGACATAGCTGGAATTGGTGAAAAACCAATCACACGATCAGGACCATATTTTTTAATGGTACTAATATTAGCCGCCGTAATAATTTCCAGCACTTCTTGCCAATTAGTCCGCCGAAATCCACCTTTACCACGAGCTTGTTGATAAGTTCTACGTGCCTCTGGATCACCCTGAATTGATTGCCAAGCATCAACAGGATCATCATATTTCTTACGCGCTTCACGCCACAAATCAACCAATGCACCCCGAATATAAGGATATCTAACCCGAATCGGGCTATAGACATACCAAGATGCAGAAATACCGCGTTGACAACCGCGCGGTTCATAAGGAGGTAATCTCTTCTCTAATTTAGGGTAATCAACATTTTGCATTTCCCATGTGATAACCCCAGACTTCACATAAACTCGCCAAGAACAACCACCAGTACAGTTCACACCATGAGTACTACGAACAAGCTTGTCATATTGCCAACGACCACGGTAAAAACTTTCCCACTGACGTGTTTTTGGATTAATAATATCTTGGATCCAGCCCATTTTTTTTATCTCCCAACCAAAGGTTTACGAACCCCAGTTAATCGGTTTCTCCAGATAAGATGAAAGAGGATATACATTAAAATAAATCCTCCGAAAGATATTCCAACAATTTTAAAATTCAGTTTCTTCTCTTTCAGGTTTTCAGTTTGAGCAAAATAAGCGACTAAATGAGTAGCTTCTTCCTCAGTAACAGGTTTTTTAGAAAAAATACCTTGCATTGTTGGAAAAGGCGCACTTTGTATAACAGATTTTAAGCCGACTTCTCCACCCATACGTAAATACACTTTTGTTAAATCAGGTCCTAATGATCCTCCACCTAAACCAGGAATATCAGCATTACCATGACAACTCATACATGCTGGGCCACCATTTCTGAAACGTTTTGCCCCAATAAAGTAGGCGCGACCAATTGCAGGATCACCCTTAATAGGCGTGG
>JALWSU010000059.1 GCA_026993485.1 Thiotrichaceae bacterium
TTTCAAACCTCCCCGTAAATTCTGTAGCTGATAGCTGATTTTTTTTATTTAAATTCGGCACTGTTTCTATTTTTTTCTAATCTGTATTAAATCGGATCAGGATTCGTGTGCCTGTTTTTTTTAATTTTTTTTGCTATGGAGTTTTATAATGATTCAAATCACATCTAATTTAAGATGGCTGTATTACATCTTAATAATAAGCACCACTTTGTTATTATTAACAGCTTGTGGAAGTGGTGAGCCTGAACAGGAAACAGCCCTAGAACATGCTAAAAAGCATTTAAATGCTAAATATGTTTGCCCTATGCATCCGCAAATTGTGCGTGATAAACCCGGAAATTGCCCACTTTGTGGTATGAATTTGGTCAAGAAGATAGTTCAAACTGCACCCAAACCAGAAGCTGATAAACATTCTGGACATAATATGAATAAAATGAATATGGGTAAAAAGGATAAAAAGAAACATCCTACTGTTACGATTCGTCCAGAAATTATCCAAAGAATGGGCATTAAAACAACCAGTGTTAAGCGAGGTAGCCTGAGTAGAATTATTAAAACGGTAGGTTATGTGGCTTATAACGAAGATAAGTTGGTACATGTTCATCCGCGTTCTACGGGTTGGGTAGAAAAACTTAAAGTCCGCCGCGAGGGCGATTTTGTCAAGCGTGGACAGTCCTTATTGGAACTCTATTCTCCAGAAGTTTTAGAGGCTCAACAAGATTTTCTAGTTGCATTACGCATCAAAAGTAGCAGAAGTCTGGGGTTGAATCGTAAGCAATATAAGAATGCTATACGAAATCGCTTACGTTTATTAGGTGTGCCAGAAAGTACTATTAAGCAAATTGAGCGCAAAAATACTTCTATCAATACTGTACCGATTTTTGCGCCACAATCTGGTACTGTAACAGCTTTAAATATTCGTGAGGGTATGTATGTAACCCCAAGTTCAGAAATGTTTGATATTGTTGATTTATCCAAGATATGGGTAATTGTTGAGGTTTTTGAGGAGCAATTGGATTGGGTAAAAACAGGATTATATACAGAAATGAGAGTACCTGCTTTACCTGGACGAGTTTGGAAAGGCAAAGTTGATTATGTTTATCCGGAACTAGAAGCCAAAACTCGTACTTTAAAAGTCAGACTCAGTTTTGACAATCCTAGGGGGCTATTAAAACTTAATATGTTTGCCCAAGTGAAGATTTACGCTAAGCCTAAGCGGGTTTTAAAAATTCCGCAACAAGCTTTGATTGTAACGGGAGAGCGTGAGGCGGTTGTTAGGGCATTGGGTAAGGGAAGATTTAAGCCTGTGAATGTTAAAACTGGAATGCGTAGTGAGGGTGAAGTTGAAATTTTGTCTGGATTGAGACGAGGGCAGCGGATTGTGTTATCTGGACAATTTTTGATTGATTCCGAGGCGAATTTGCAGGCAAGTTTCTTGCGGTTTAGTGGTGGTGGACATCAACATTAAAAAATATTTATAACCTAAATTTCCGAGGTTTGCTAAACCTCGGAGGTTTGTTTGTAAAATTATAAGGAACTCATTATGCTAAAAAACATCATCACTTGGTCAATCAAAAACCGATTTCTAGTCCTAGTCGCTACCCTAATTATTACAGGTTGGGGCTGGGTTTCTTTGCAACAAATACCCTTAGATGCGATACCTGATCTTTCTGATGTGCAAGTCATTATTAAAACCAGTTATCCAGGGCAATCCCCTCGGGTGGTAGAAAATCAAGTCACTTATCCGATTACTACTACCATGCTTTCAGTACCGGGGGCGGAAGTGGTACGCGGTTATTCTTTCTTTGGCGATTCTTATGTTTATGTAATTTTCAAAGATGGGACTGATTTATATTGGGCGCGTTCTAGAGTTTTGGAATATCTCAATCAAGCGGCTTCGAGTCTGCCAGATGGGGTAGAACCTCGTTTAGGGCCAGATGCCACTGGTGTTGGTTGGATTTATTCTTATGCGCTGATTGATCCTAGTGAACAACATGATATTTCGGAACTCCGAAGTTTACAAGATTGGTTTCTCAAGTTTGAATTACAAACTGTTCCTGGGGTTGCTGAAGTCGCCACAGTTGGTGGCATGGTGCGACAATATCAAGTAGT
>JALWSU010000060.1 GCA_026993485.1 Thiotrichaceae bacterium
GTGACGGTGCAATAATTCATAGTGCTGGAGAGGTTTATAAGATTCCCGCTGCAAAAGTCACGGCTATTAAAGACCCTACAGGTTGCGGGGATGCTTTTCGTGCTGGTTTATTGTATGGCTTAATGAATGGGATGGATTGGGAAACAACAGGTAGGATTGCATCAATAATGGGCGCAATAAAAATTGAGCATCATGGCACTCAAAATCATTCTGTGACACTGGATGAAATTAAACAGCGTTTTAAAGATAGCTTTGGTTTGTCGTTTTAAATTGTCTTAACCTTGATTTTAAGGATTTTAAGGATTAAATAAAAAATCCAGTAAATTATTAAAATTCTTTAAAATCAAGGTTCAAACGAAAAAATTATCATTTTTTCGTATTAAACTTGAAATTGCTGTGTAAATTCAGCTAAAGTCAAGATATTTACTTTAGGGAATTCTACCATTTTCAATACTTTAAAATGTTTATCATTAGAAACTAAGCAAACAGCATTAGCAGCTATCGCACAATCGACAAATTTATTATCATCTTCATCTTCAGAAATTAACTGGAATTGGTAAAAAATCTCGGTTTTAACAACGAATGGATGAATAGTGAGAAACTGAGTGAGATTATAAGCTACTTCTTGGTTGGTTTTTCGTTCTAAAATTTCTTGATATTCAAATAAGATTTCATTTGAAATACATAAAATAAATTTTCCTGCAATAATTTTGTCAAAAATCCATCTAAAAGGTGATTTTGTTCCAATGATTGCTATCAAGATATTAGTATCAAGTACAATTTTTATTGGTTCGGTAATGTTCATTAGTCCATTCTATCATTGTTTCTGTGGTTAAATTCTGTGTTTCCCATAATTTATCCATTGCATCACTGGCTCGTTGAGCAAAATAATTTGCTAATAACAATTTAATGTCAATTAACTGTTTTTCTGAGATATTATTAGCATATAGTTTTAATAATTCTAATTGTAAGTTACTTAAAACAGCAGGTACTTTCATCTGTCTTTGGCTAGCTGATTGAGAATATTTAGACATAATCAATTTCTCCTTTTGTTTATTGTCTCAATAGTTAGATTATAAACCATAAACACAAAAAAAAGCCCTCATTAAATAATTAATAAGGGCTTTATACTACTCACCACAGTTCAAGCAAAATCTAACCTATTAGAAATTAGCTTGAATTTGCAGATATAAACCACGTTGATCGCTACCAGCATCAGTAGGAGGATTACTAGTAGCCCCACCAGCAGTTACAACATCACCGAAAAACGCTGCCGCAGCTGTGAGTGACAGATTTTTGCTTGGAAAATAAGCAAAGAATAAATCGCCCCAATCTTGCTCTTGATAACCACTCATGTTGATATTATCAGGCTTCATACGATATTCAACACCAATTACCGTTTGCTCGTTCAAAAACATGCCAATTGATGTTTCAAATTGCGCTTCATAATCATCTTCCCATTTGGATTTAAAACCCAAAATACCAATTTGATTAGCTCTAGTGGCACGAATAGTACCATTCAGCAACAGCTTTTTATCGCCAATAGGGATCAGAGAAGTAGCAGCTACATAAAAATCAGTATCACTGTCGTCAGCACCAATATTATTAAGTAAGTTATCAAAATTCTGATTACCATTGGTATTCTTATACTGAATACCAAATGCTACTGCTGGCATCGTACCATTCATATCCATTAATTTCACTTTGGCACTAAGGACATCAATATCAATTTGACCAATTGCACCATTTGCTGCTGTTCTCGTATCAAAATTCATCCGTGCATAAGACAATTCAACCCGATTAGCAAAAGATGCTTGTAATGCCAAACTACTCAAAGTGTAATCGCCTGTATCTACCCATGTAGCTGAAACAGTTGGCATTCCGCTAGACAATAATGCCCAAGGCACAATACCACCACCTGCTGCGCCTTCAACTTCAGTTACTGCTGCTTGAGCAGCTCCAGTTAAACAAAGTCCACTGATTGCCAGTGTTGTCGCTAATTTTTTTATGAATTTCATTATGTTCGCCTCAATAGTCAAGATGATGAAATTAAATCATCAAGTTAAATTATGGTAAACATAATAATGCAA
>JALWSU010000061.1 GCA_026993485.1 Thiotrichaceae bacterium
GTAGGTCCAAACCTGCCAGGTTTTTAAAACCTGGCAGGTTTTCTAGGTAGGTCCAAACCTGCCAGGTTTTTAAAACCTGGCAGGTTTTCTGGGTAGGTCTAAACCTGCCAGGTTTTTAAAACCTCGGAGGTTTTTGGCCAAAATCTTTATCTGAAATACTATAGCCTGTCTTTCCTCACTGAAAGCATAGGCTATTAATAGAATAATGATTAATCCGAAAAGTGCTTGTAGTGTTAGCATAGATGAAATAAATCGGTTTAAATTAAGTTACTGATATACAGAAACCCAGATTCCAATCAAGATTAAACCAGAACCTGCGAATGTATTCCAATTTATACTTTCACCTAGCAAGAAATGAGCTAGTATTGGTACAATAAAAAAAGATAAAGCTACAAAAGGATAAGCAACTCGTAATGGAATAGTTTTAAGCACAAACAACCACATTATTGTGGCAGTAAAATACACAATTATAGCGAGAATAAATTTAACATTGAAAAGACCATTAACAAGTCCAAGCAAAGAAAATTCTAAATTACTTGCAACCATTTTAAAAAGTATTTGACCTGTAGCCAATGCTATTACTGTCAAAAATATAAAGGCAAGCTGTGATATAGACATTAAAATTTTTCCTCCAGTTGTATGACTTTTTAGTAATTAATTCTTTTTTTCTGGGAGATGATTATGAATTGGCAACTTAGGTACATTGGCAATATCAAACCCAAGAAATGCTAATAAAAATTGAATTCCTAACAACACTGGTAGAGCAGCTAACATTATTGTTCCTAGAGGTGTTACGGTATTATTTTCAATCGCACTCAACCAATTTATACTTCCAAATATGATTCCAAAAAGTAGCAATGTTAAACCAACAATCAATTCAATTGAAGCGATTGTCATATCACGAAGAAAATAATTATAGAAAATACGCTTGAAAAAATTTTTACTATGTTTAATCATAAATTCAAAAATAATCTTAGAAATATGCAAATTACTTTTTTCATCTCCATAAATTGCATCCATAGGAATATCAATAACCACTGCTCTGAGTAGATTTAAATGAAACAACATATCAGTTTCAAAAAAATAGCGATTACTTATTTTCTCCATTGGTAAATAACTTGCTACCTTAGCATGAATTGCAGTATATCCATTTGTAGGATCAAAAATAGACCAATAACCCGACGACAATTTAGTCATAAAAGATAAAACTGCGTTGCCAAAGATTCGTATTGGAGGCATATTTGTTATATGGGATAAATCATAAAAACGATTGCCTTTAGTATAATCAGCCTGCCCTTTTAGTATCGGAGCTACTGAATTTAAAAGTAAAGATGTATCCATTTGACCATCACCATCAATTTTTACGATTATATCTGCACCATCATTAATAGCAGCTTGATAACCAACTAGAACTGAACCACCAACACCTAAATTTTCTGTATTTTTAATTACAACTACACGTTTATCTAAACAATTATCTTCAACAAATTGTCCAGAATGTTCTGGGCAACAATCGTCTATCACATAAATTGTTTTAACTTCTGAACCTAAATTTTTGATAACTTTTAGTATAGATTTTTTTACTTTGTAACACGGTATTACAACTGCAATATTACAATCGTATCTAACTTTTCCCAATTTAAATACTCTCCGATATTTGTACTGGTTTCCAATTTCAGTTCATTATTTTAGTTTTAATTTGAACAATAGCAGATTGGATAAATAACACAAAGATAATAATCACCAAGACTTTAAATGGAATCCCATATCGCGGGAAAGGTGCTACTATTACATGAAATAAAGAAGCATAAACAATAAGGCTGGCAATAATAAATTTAATGTCAATAGGAATTTTTTTTATCATATTTTTAGCAACTATAAAATATGAGTAAAGTACGCCTATAAGCATAATAGGAGCATTAAGGATATGATGTAAATTATTCCAGAATTGTAAATCTGCCTGATATTTTATTGGCGATGAAATAACTGGATAAATAAATACATCACCTGCTCCGGCTAAAATATCCCATTGCCATAAATAAAGTTGTTTGCCTGCCAAATACCAATAAATATATTGTAATGGTTGCTCGATAACTCGCTGCCATATTAGCTGAAGTGTTTTGCCAACTCCTTCATAATATTGATTCACCATTGGATCAAAGCGATAAGGGAAACCATAACTTTCTGGAAGATTGTTATACATGAAATTTGGAAAACTACCATGATAAAGAGAACTAATCATTAACTTTGGATCAGAAAAACTACCAATAGCAAAATAATTTCTCAGTTTCCATGAAAAAACAATAAGAATAAATACCACTATAGCAAGCAAAATATGTTGAAAATAATAGCGAAATCGTAACAATATTAGTAGTAATAGAAACAAGAAATAAAATTCCATTGTTGGACGAATTAAAGCACTTATCGCCACACTAATACCAAGTAATATTAGCAAGCTCCGAGAAGACGGATTTTTTAATACCAGTGAAAATAATGCAATAACTATTACAAGACTAGATGTAAATATAGACTCTGTAAGATAATAAGTATTAATTGACATAAATGCTGGATGAGTCCAAATCAGCAAAGATATTGCAACTGAAGCCCATGCACCGAATAGCCACCAACACAGGATAGTGAGGATTAAAAATGTAATACATTGCAATACTGTTTGTGTTTTAAGTACGGGTGTAACACTATTCATATTGTCACCCTGATAAAATAATGAGGCAAAAAACGGAAAGCCAGGTGGGGCAAATGCGTCTTTTTGTAATCCATCCTCTGAGGTTCTGTCTCTACTATAAGTAGAGAAAGTAGCTAAGTTTTTGGCATACAGAAAATATTGTAAGGCATCAGCTCGTATCGGATGATCAACTATAGTATGTTCAACAACAGTCCACCTTGCCAGCATTCCATAGGCGATAATTACAATTAAAAGTAGTATAGCTATAAGTTTAGACTCATCAATGTTATTGGGAGTTTTGCTACGCGACACTAGAGCGTCGAAGTATGCGTTCCCACGCTGGAGCGTGGGAACGAGAGTGATGTTATTGAGAGTTTTGTGAAAAATATTCATAAAATTAATTTTTGATACTTGAATCACTATTTGGCCAAAAATCTGGATTCATAAATTGTTCATATGTCCATGGACATTCTTGTGGAAAAACCTTAATCGAAAGTCCAGTTTCACGAATTGCACCTGTTACAGCATAACCATAAGCCTTTTTAATTAATTCAGGTAGTTTGCTTTTTAATCCCAGATTTTCTTCTAAATGGCTTTCGATACGTTTGCGTTGT
This sequence comes from Thiotrichaceae bacterium, assembly GCA_026993485.1. Lineage (GTDB taxonomy): Bacteria > Pseudomonadota > Gammaproteobacteria > Beggiatoales > Beggiatoaceae > JAUXCJ01. Next base: position 3,298 of record JALWSU010000061.1, read on the forward strand.
TCAATAATCGTGAATTTCCAGCTTCGTCCTTGATGGGATGGTTGAAATTGCCATTTTAACAAGTGCATCAGTAAAATTTCTAAAAAAGATTGTAGAGTACGTTTTTCCGATTTACTTATATCTTCTATTTCCTCAATGAGGTGTTCAAGATCAATTTCATCAAATTTTCGTCTCCGTAATAGGCTTGCCTGTTCTAATGCCCAAGTATAAAGGTCCTTTTCATAGCTCGCTAACATGTCAGTTTATCCTGTTAATTAATCTCAAACCGTAACTCCTCAGGGCAACCACAAGGGATTGCCCCTACTGATATTGTAGGGGCAATCCTTTATGGTTGCCCTGAGGAGTTATCTCAAACCAACTATTTAAGCGCATTCTCGCTTCTTCAATCCCAATCCGCTTTAAGGATGAAAACAATTGTACGCTCATTTCTCCTTTTATGGTTTTTAAATGCTTACGCACTTGTTGTAAGCTGGCACTGGCTTTGCCGCGACTGAGTTTATCGGCTTTGGTGAGTAAAATATGGACTGGCATTTTGGATAGGCTACACCAGTTCAGCATTTGTTCATCAAAGGAGGTTAATGGATGGCGGGCATCCATCATTAGGATTAATCCGCGTAAACTCTGGCGTTTTTGTAAATAAATTTCTAAGGTTTTTTGCCATTGGAGTTTTATTGCCATTGGCACTTTGGCGAATCCATAGCCGGGTAAGTCAACTAAGTAATGATTTTCATCTAACTTAAAAAAAATAATCTGTTGGGTGCGCCCTGGCGTTTTGCTGGTACGCGCTAAAGTGCGTTGTCCAGTTATTACATTGATTGCACTAGATTTTCCAGCGTTGGAACGCCCTGCAAATGCCACTTCATAGCCTTTGTCTTCAGGCAGTTGTGAGATTTTATGGGCGCTGCGCCAATATTCGGCTTGTTGGTAAAAATTGGATTTTCTCATTATAAATCAAGTAATTTCTTTAAATATCAATTTACTACTAGGATTCGGAGGCATTTCTTGATTCGGTTTTAGCAATAGCTTGGAAATCATCTATACTTTGAGATTGAACCGCGGCAGCTAATATCTTATCCAGTTCTACTCTGTCAGTGATATTTGTTATAAATTGTTCAAGTTGTTGACGGCGCGGCACTGGCGGATTAAAACGTAAGGTTAAAATTTGTAAAATATCTTGATGATAGCGATTCAATTCTCCTTTTTTTAGCCCAGCTTCAATACCGTCTTTTAAGCCTTCTTCACGGCTTTTTGTTTGAATCTTACGTAAAAACGGAGTATCTATTAATAATTCATCTGTTTCAATTAAGTTTTCTAACATGTTGAGCATTTCCTCATCATTCATCAATGCCATTTTGCCCAATCAAAATAATGCGGGTTTTCCCAAAACGAGTAATTCTTCTGCTGACATTTCCCATAAACGAATCACCTGATATTGCCAATAAAGTGATACTCCACTCCTATTTTATTATTGCTATTTAATAACTGATGTTACGCACACTAGTTCCCACGCTCCAGCGTCACAGCCGAAAAACCTCCGAGGAAAACCATACCTCGGAGGTTATAGATCTAACGACCTCCGAGGTATGGTTTTCCTCGGAGGTCTGATTTAAGGCTTAACTTAACAGCACGCTCCAGCGTGGGAACTAGTGTGCGTAACATCAGTTAAAGGTGCATAACATCAGTTAAGTAATTTCTGTAAATATCAAATTACTATTCGGATTCTGAGGCGTTTCTTTACTAGGTTTTGCTTCGGCAATTTCAAACTTAAGTTCATCATTTTCTTCATGTATTCGCACATGTCCTCCATGTTCCAATTCTCCAAATAGCAAGGCATCTGCTAATGGCTTTTTGATTTGGTTCTGAATTAAACGTGCCATTGGTCTTGCACCCATTTTGGGATCATAGCCTTTTTTCGCTAACCATTGTCGTGCGGCTTCATTGATTTCAATTGTTACATTTTGCGCCTCTAATTGGGTTTCAAGTTCAATTATGAACTTGTCCACTACATAGGCGATGTTTTCAGGACTTAAGGGTTTAAATTGCAAAATCACATCAAGTCGATTACGAAATTCGGGTGTGAATGCGCGTTTTATGGCTTCCATCATATCAGTAGAATGGTCTTGTGTCTTAAATCCGATTGATGCTCTACTGGCTTGTTCTGCACCCGCATTCGTTGTCATTACTATGATTACATGGCGGAAATCGGTTTTGCGCCCATTGGTATCTGTTAATGAACCATGATCCATTACTTGTAATAATAAATTAAAAACATCTGGATGGGCTTTTTCAATTTCATCTAGCAGTAAGACTGCATAAGGATTTTTATTAATTGCTTCGGTTAATAAGCCGCCTTGATCAAAGCCGACGTAGCCTGGAGGTGCTCCGATTAGACGCGACACGGTATGCCGTTCCATATATTCTGACATGTCAAACCGAACTAGTTCAATTCCCATAATCCGTGCTAATTGTCGGGTTACTTCGGTTTTACCTACCCCAGTTGGTCCCGCAAACAGGAAAGAACCTATTGGTTTGTCACTATTGCCTAAGCCAGAACGCGATAATTTAATCGCTTGGGCTAAACTCTCAATGGCTTCATCTTGTCCATAAACTACCATTTTTAAATCACGTTCCAAATTTCTTAAGAGTTCTTTATCTGATACGGAGACATTTTTTGGTGGAATCCGTGCAATTTGGGCAATGATATTTTCAACTTCAGTAACATCAATCGTGCTTTTACGCTCTGATGGCGATTGTAATCGCTGCAAGGCTCCAGCTTCATCTATGACATCAATAGCTTTATCAGGTAAATGTCTATCATTAATATAACGTGCGGATAGTTCTGCCGCTGCATGTATCGCTGGCGAGGTATATTTGATCTCATGATGGGCTTCAAAGCGTGATTGCAGCCCTTTTAGAATTTTGATCGCATCATCGACAGATGGTTCATTTATCTCAATTTTCTGGAAACGGCGCGATAAAGCATGATCTTTTTCAAAAATACCACGATATTCTTTAAAAGTTGTGGAACCAATACATCTAATGTCTCCGCTGGCTAACATTGGTTTCAGCAAATTCGAGGCATCCATAGCACTGCCAGAGGTACTTCCCGCTCCAATGATAGTATGAATTTCATCAATGAATAAAATCGCAGCAGGTTTCTTGGCTAATTCAGTTAAAACTGCTTTGAGGCGTTTTTCAAAATCGCCACGATATTTCGTACCTGCCAGTAAATTACCCATATCAAGCGCGTAAATCACGCTATTTTCGACAATAGGAGGTACTTTTTTCTCAGTAATCAGCTTTGCTAAACCTTCTGCAATTGCAGTTTTACCAACTCCTGCTTCTCCGACTAATAATGGATTATTTTTATTTCGCCGACATAGAATTTGCAACGCGCGTTGGATTTCAGTTTCTCGCCCAATTAATGGATCAATTTTGCCCTTAATCGCTTGTTCATTTAAATTAACAGTATAAGCATCTAAAGGATTTTGACGCTGCGCGGCGGCAGCTTCATTCTCCTCCTCTTCCTCTTCTTCGGTAAAAAACTCTCCATGATCATCAAGTTTAGAAATACCATGAGAAAGATAATTGACAACATCTAAACGAGTAATATCTTGTTGCTCAAGTAAATATACAGCTTGTGATTCACGTTCTGAAAACAGAGCTACTAATACATGTGCGCCAGTAACTTCTCGTTTACCTGAAGACTGTACATGAAACAGTGCTCGATTTAATACTCGCTGAAAACCAATAGTATGTTCAGGATTACGGTTATCGCTTTCATATAAAGGGATAGTTAATTCTAAAAAATGAGATAAGTCTTTTCTAAGTTTCTCTAAATCAGCACCACATGCCTGTAACACTTCGGCGGCGGAGTTATTATCAAGTAATGCTAATAAGAGATGCTCTACTGTAATAAATTCATGACGTTTTACATGTGCAATCCTAGAAGCAGTTTGCAAACTTTGTTCAAGTGTTTTGCTTAACATAATTTAAAACCTCTTTTAAGCTTTCTCCATTATACATAGGAGAGGATGCCCATTTTCACGGGAATAGTTGTTGACTTGAACCACTTTAGTTTCCGCAATTTCACGGATATAAGTGCCACAAACACCTTTACCCAGTTGATGTACTTCTAACATAATCTGAGTTGCAACTTCAGGATTTTTGCCAAAAAAGCTTTCTAAAATATGAACAACAAAATCCATAGGTGTATAATCATCATTCAAAAGTATTACTTTATAAAGCGGTGGACGCTTGATTTTAGGTTTGGTTTCTTGAACAATGACATCATCATCATACGAGCTATCAGATTGTGCCATAATTATTAATTATTGAATGATTAGTTTTGTTAATTACAAGGATATATTTTAAATATGGGAATTCCATTAAGTCAGGAAAAACGAGTAAAAATAGGTTTTTTACGCTATTTGTTGTTAATGGTTTATGACAGTTTATTATTATTTGGCGTCCTATTTTTTGCGGCTGCCATAGTTTTTCCTCTAACTCATGCTGAAATATCACCACTTTACCAAATTTATTTATTAATGGTGTCATTTTTATATTTTGCATGGCCTTGGTTACACGGCGGACAAACGCTGCCTATGAAGGCTTGGCGGATTCAATTACAATCTACTGATGGTAAAGCGGTTACTTGGCGACAAGCCGCACTACGTTTTTCAATGGCTATTATATCATGGTTAGCTTTAGGAATAGGCTTTTTATGGGCAATTGTGGATAAAGAGCATGGTACTTGGCATGATTGGGTATCGGGGACACGCTTGGTTTTATTGCCTAAATAAAGATTTAGCTATAAACCTGACTCGTTCCCAAGCATTCGTTGGAGTCCAAAGCTTTAGCTTTGGCTAGTCGCCCAAAGCTAAAGCTTTGGACTCCAAAGGAGTTTTAATTTATTAACACTTTGAACAGAGTACAGCGAATGTCAGACAACGAATAAAACCGTTTACAAATCATCAGCTAACTGATTTGGTTTTTATTCGTTGTTTTTCATTCGTTGTACTTCATCCATTAACTCTCTGGGCAACCACAAGGGATTGCCCCTACATCATTGTTTGTAGGGGCAATCCCTTGTGGTTGCCCTTATGTATAAGAGAGTGAGCTAGAG
>JALWSU010000062.1:0-375 GCA_026993485.1 Thiotrichaceae bacterium
GGCTAAGTGCGTCTGTTTTGCCTAAGTGGTAGTGGATTTTGTCAATTTTTAATTGTAAGTTTGCCTCAGTAGGCGCAGAAGCTGATACGGAAATTTCTGTCCATTCGGATTCAAAGCTGCTATTTGGGAGAATACGAGCAACGGTTTTACCATTTGGTAAGGTTATGACGTTGTTACCTAATTTTTGTTTTAAGGCTTTTACTGCGAGTACATCTTCGTCAGAATTGAGTAAGAAAAATTGAATTTCATCGGAAGCTGTGAAAATTTCAATTTCTACTGGAATAGTATTTTCTATGAGGAATTTGACTTTTCCTTGTCCACCACGAATGAAATCTTGGGTTTGTAGGCTGAGATTTAAGCCGCTACCTTCTAGCA
>JALWSU010000062.1:385-2073 GCA_026993485.1 Thiotrichaceae bacterium
CGAATTATTTGAATTATTTGAGTGATTTCGCCATTTTCGGGGCTAATTTGTGGTGTTTAAAGTGGTAGCTTCGCTCGCTGCCGCCGATGATTATTTTTATAGTTTGCGTTTCACCAGCAAATAGGGCGAATTTGGGTGAAAAAGCAAACTCACCTGATTAATTTTACTCTGACCCCAATTATTAATTATAAAAATTAAGTATCAGCCAAATCTTTTATATAGTCATGTCCGTCAATAATCCAATATCTTTCTTTTATAGGGATTAATTCGTAAAAATCTTCATACTTACCAATCCAACCGTCTGGAACATAATTTTCAAAAGAAGTCAGTTCAGGAAATAAAGACCAAAGTTCCTTTTTATCAAAATTAATAAAAATAGAAGGAAACATTTCAGATATGTCATCCCATTTTGAAACAGGAAGTTTTTCTATCATCATATTTTGTAAAATGTTATAACCTACTTTACATTCATCTATTCTATGTAAAAAAGTTGATGCGGTTTTTTCATTAAGTATGGGAATACCTTTTCGTTCTGGCTCCATTTCGTTAGAAACTTCATAGCCCAATTGACGAAATTGTTTTTTCAATTTTATTTGATCTAATATCCAGATTTCTTTTTCAGTCAGATACCATTTCCATTCTCCCTGAAACAAAGTTCCCACAATCACATCAACACCATATTTAATATGTTTTTTCATAATATTTTGAAAATATATAATTTAATAACTGATATTACGCACTCAATTTCGGTAACTCAGTAAAACTAATACTGGAGAGCAGAAATATTTATATAATTAATTAATAAATATTTGAATTGTATCGAAATTTTATCCATATTACACAATACACTATTTTTATATTACTTATCTGCTTCTTTTACCACTTCCAGGAATAGCATATTCCTCAAGCCAATCAGACCATATACTAGGTAATTCGTATGATTTTCCTGGCGTTGTTGGCTCAACAATTTTAGGGGCATATCCTCCTTGGTTTTTGGGGTTATTCCGATAACCATTTTGAGAAATAGCATTTTCCTCAATAAAATCACCTAGCCATTCAGGTGTATCAAATGTGCATATTTCCCCCTAGTTTGTTGTTTAAAAAATATCGTGCATGTTGTTAATTACCAACACTTATATTAATTGATGTGTTCTTGTTTCAAGTTATGTTTCCTGCTTGGTCAATCTGAATTAAATTTCTACTCCTCCTAGTAGCACTCCTTGGATACGAAACCATGTGATGGTGCTTGTATCTGAAGCATTATGCACCAACACCCCACCCACAAAATAGTTATGAGCATTGGCAACAGAAAAATTAAACACCAGCACCAACCGCACACGAGAATCGACTTCCTCCACAACCACAGTCGTCCCATTATGCAAAACCAGCACCTGTCCAACCTTCAAACTCCCAGCAGGATTTTCGCTCTGCTCTACCCACCTAGACTTGCTCAGATGATTCTAAAAGCTAAACAAATTAAGGCATTAAATCATTTTACTCTGAGCCCAATTATTAGGACAATTATTAATTTTTTCATCATCTACATGCTTGCCTACCCTAAATGGCTTAGCATATACAAACTAAAAATCGCCACTTATTTGTACACTATCAAGCTGTCCATTTTCAAATGTTGCAGTAGTGGCTTCATTAATAATATATGCATATGCTGAGCAGCATTCGTATTCGTA
>JALWSU010000063.1 GCA_026993485.1 Thiotrichaceae bacterium
CATGTGCATAGTGACGTGTATCTGATTCATATTCTACATGAGCTGTAGCAATGGTTATCCCACGCGCCCTCTCTTCAGGAGCATTATCAATTTGATCATAAGCCTTAAAATCGCCCCCATGTTTTTCTGCCATGCACTTGGTCATGGCCGCTGTTAATGTTGTTTTACCGTGGTCAACGTGACCTATTGTGCCTACATTGACATGTGGTTTACTTCGATCAAATTTTTCCTTGGACATAATATTAAACCTTAAATACTAACTAATATATTTTAAAATTATTGTATATGGAGCCTATAACCGGATTTGAACCGGTGACCTCGTCCTTACCAAGGACGCGCTCTACCAACTGAGCTATATGGGCAAGATTTCAATTAATCTGAGATAACAAATATGGAGCGGGTGATGGGAATCGAACCCACACTATCAGCTTGGAAGGCTGAAGTTCTACCATTGAACTACACCCGCTTTATTACTTCACTTTCAATCACAAAAACTGGTGGAGGGAGGTGGATTTGAACCACCGTAGGCATAGCCAACAGATTTACAGTCTGCCCCCTTTAACCGCTCGGGCATCCCTCCAAACTCGGTTATAATTTATTTAATTTTATTAATTTAATTTAATCTAATCAGCTCATGGAGGAAGGTGGATTTGAACCACCGTAGGCATAGCCAACAGATTTACAGTCTGCCCCCTTTAACCGCTCGGGCATTCCTCCAAATTAGAGCCGTGCATTATGAAGAGATTAAATCAGAATGTCAAGAGAAAATATACAATTTTTTTAATTTATTTTTTGCCTAGCCCAATATCAATTCAGATCAATTGCCATTTTTTCGGTTATAATAGATTTTTTATCCAACTAGCTAGGTATATCAATTATGTTTTTTAGAAAATTTTATATATTATTGTTTTTGTTCAGTATGATGATTTTACCAATCACTCATGCTGCTGATGTGCAAAAGGTAGATATAAATACTGCTAATGCCCAAACCTTGGCGCGTGTATTAAAAGGTATAGGCCCGAAAAAAGCAGCGGCTATTGTTGAATTTCGTAAAAAAAATGGTCCATTTAAAGCTATTTCTGATTTAGATAAAGTTCGTGGAATAGGCAAAAAAACAATTGAGAAAAATAAGGGCAAAATTATTGTGTCAAAACCAAAAAGTTCTAAATCATCCAGAGGCAGCCGAAATGGCATATAAATAGCCGATCCGAACAACGTAGAGACAAGGCCTGCCTTGTCTCTACTCAGAATATCCTAATTGTCGCAAACTCCGTTCATCATCACACCAGCCTTGTTTAACTTTTACCCATAATTGCAAAAATACTTTGCAATTTAGCATTATTTCTATATCTTTGCGGGCTTCCTCTCCAACAATTTTAAGCACCTTTCCTTTTTTACCAATCACAATAGCTTTTTGAGTTTGACGTTCTACCCAAATGATGGCACTTATATTAGTTAAATTTTTTTCACTTGAAAAATGCTCAATTTGTACTGTTAGCTGATATGGTAATTCAGCTGCCAAACGACGGATTAATTTTTCACGTATGATTTCAGCTGCTAAAAAACGTTCAGTACGATCCGTGATTTGATCTTCTGGAAAAATAGCAGTGCCAATGGGCAAAAGCTTAGTTATTTTGGCTTCCAATTCAAGCAAATTTTGACCATTTAGGGCAGAAATAGAAAAAAATTCAGCAAAGTCACGTTTACTTGCAAGCATTTCTAAATAAGGTAACAATTTATTCTTATCGTGGACTTTATCTACCTTATTTATAGCCAAAATAACTGGAACAGTCGTTTGTAAAAGAGCAGAAAGTACAAGACTATCTTCTTCAGTCCAAACTAAGGCTTCTACTAACCATACAACAACATCAACTCCATCCAAACTACTCGTCGCTGCACGATTCAAATAACGATTCATAGCATTATATTTACGCTGATGCAAGCCAGGCGTATCCACATAAATGGTCTGGGTATTACCTACTGTTTTAATACCCAAAAGACGATGACGAGTTGTTTGAGGTTTACGCGAAGTAATGCTCAATTTTTGCCCCAAAAGGTGATTGAGCAAAGTT
>JALWSU010000064.1 GCA_026993485.1 Thiotrichaceae bacterium
TATTTCTGAATTAGATGAATTTGGTGTTCATCCAAGTCATAAGAATCACAACGACTTAGATATAAAATTAAGGTGAGTATATGAAAAAGAAAGATTATAAAAAACCCGTGATTTTGGATAACAATGTAAATGCTGGATTACCTACGGTTGCTGCTGTTTTTGCTGTTGGTGCAGCTGTCGGAGCATCCTCCGTTGCTGTAGGAAAAATGGTTGGAGATATTCACAAGATGAAAACCAGATTTAATTCAACTCAACCAATTATAGGTGGACTTAATGCGTAAAAAAGAATATATTTCACCAAAAATCATAACAGATATTACCTCCAATGAAATGGCAGCACCTCTAGCCATGTTTTCTGCCGCGACCGCTGCTGCTGGCCTTGCTGGAATAGCTATTGGGGCTGCTACTACAGCAAAGATACTTGGCGACGATATACATAGACGCCAAATGATTTCTAATCGAGAAATTGTAGGGTTATGTACATGAATAGTATTTCTTTGATTTATGAAAAGTACAAGGAATTACTTATTAAGCCTACATTTCGTAAATGTAGAGTTGATAATCAATTTCTAATTGTTATGAATGAAAGATTAGAGATTTTTTATTTAACTGAAACAGCTAAAGAAATGATGAATACTATCTCTGATAGTATTAAGGTTGATGATTTATTTAAAGTATTTCAAGAACAGTATGAGGTTGATTCTCTAAGGCTGAAAAGTGATATTATTGATTTTATTAAAGATATGCAATGGAAAGGAATTATTTCCTTAAGTTGTATAAACAATTCCTGATAAATTCAAAGACCTCGGAGGTCTGATTTTATCGTTCCCACGCTTCTGCTCACTTTCTGAGACACAAGTAATTAACTAATTGATTTAATTGCGTTTAATCCTTAAACGCCTCAAAGGGCAACCACAAGGGATTGCCCCTACAAACAATGATGTAGGGGCAATCGGTTGCTCTTGTGTATAAGTGAGTGAGCTTCTGCTTGGTACATAAAAACGAGAACAAAATCAAATATTTTAAAACTTATGTATAATAGAGTGCGCTTTTCGCCCATGCGAATATCTAAAGCTGGCAGCTTATTGGCTTCAATTTCAATTAAGGCTTTATCAATACTACTACCCTTTTTTTCGCAGTTAGCATTAAACACTAAAACCACAAAATCAAAACCTGTTTTTTTGACAAACAAGAAATTTTGTACTAAGACGTTGCAATCTTGAACTTATAGATTAGCCTCAAAATCTTTTAAGTGACAGACATTACCGAGAACCAAGGTAATAACAAAGGTGATAGATGGTTTATTACCTTAGGGAGCTTGCCCCTTAAACATAACCAAAGCCTATTTTGTGGTTTTGGCGTTTTAAAGTAAGAGAGGTGATGGCATTTGTAAATATTTTGATATGAGCAATTATCTCTGTTCTATTTACGAAACAAGACCAGAAATATGTCGTGTGGATGTTCAATATAAAAAGCACTACAAGCAATTATATTCTTGGGATGATTTCGTCAAGCTCAATCTGAAAATTTGTGCCAAACTGGAAGAAATTTCCAAGTGTTCAGATAAAGATTTTGCTCTAAACCTCCGAGGTTTTCAAAACCTCGGAGGTTTTATTACTGCGAACATTTTCTGAATACCTATAATGCCATTAAGTTAAGCCAAACCTGACAGGTTTTTTTAACCTGTCAGGTTTTTTTACGTTGGAATTTCAAATACTTCCGACGTTTTAAAAACCTCAGAGGTCTGATTTTATCGTTCCCTTATTGTGGTTATAGGAAATTTTCTACTAGCTCTTTTGCTAAAAAAATCCTGATAATATCTATATATATTATTATCTATTTTCTTATTTATCGTAAAAAAGTTATAACGATTTTACGATTAAGACGTTATTAGTTACAACGCGGCGGAATTTTGGTTGTCTGAACTGTGAGTTTTGTTATGTATGATAATCTATGATAAAAATAGCTAATCAAAAATTACAGTTAATCCTTTAATCACGCTGTTTACAGTATAACAAATTTTAAAATTAGGAATTTATGATTACCTTACGCAATATTACTTTACAAAGAGGAACAAAAATTCTGTTTCGGCAATTAAATTTAACAATTAATGCTGGACAAAAACTTGGTTTCGTTGGTGCTAATGGCTGTGGGAAATCAAGTTTATTTGCCTTATTGCGTCACGAATTGCAACCTGATGAGGGGGATTTAGAATTTCCTCCACATTTAATTATTGCCTATGTTGCTCAAGAAACTCCTGCTGTTTCTATGTCAGCAATTGATTATGTATTAACTGGTGATGAAGAATTGTGCCAAATTGAGACTCAATTAGTGGAAGCTCAGCAAGCTAATGATGGTATGCGTGAGGCGGCTTTACATGCCCAGTTTGATGCTATTGATGGTTATACTGCTCGCGCACGGGCAGCGCAATTGATGCACGGTTTAGGTTTTGGACTTGCTGAATATGAGAAGGCTGTTAATGAGTTTTCGGGTGGTTGGCGGATGCGCTTAAATCTTGCTCGTGCTTTAATGTGTCGTTCAGATTTATTATTATTAGATGAGCCAACTAATCATTTGGATTTGGATGCGGTTTTATGGTTTGAACAATGGTTAAAGCGTTATCAAGGGACTTTATTATTGATTTCCCATGATCGGGATTTTTTAGATAATGTGGTTAATGCTATTGCTCATGTAAATAGGCAACAGATTGATTTATATATAGGTAATTATGAATCTTTTGAACGACAACGCGCGGCAAAATTAGCTCTACAACAAGCAGCTTATAAAAAACAGCAACAGGAAATTGCTCATATACAATCATTTATTAATCGCTTTCGTGCTAAGGCGACTAAGGCTAAACAAGCACAAAGTCGTATGAAAGCTTTAGCGAAAATGGAATTAATTGCTTCTGCTCATGTTGATTCCCCGTTTCATTTTAGTTTTCCGAAATTATTAAAAACTCCGAACAAATTAATTGAATTAGATAAAGTAGATATTGGCTATAATGGCGAAGCCATACTTAAAAACGTTACGTTGGAGATTACAGCAGGTTCACGTTTTGGCTTATTAGGGCAAAATGGTGCGGGTAAATCAACTTTAATTAAATTATTAGCGGGTTTAATCAAACCGTTACAAGGAGAATGTTCTTTAGGCAAAGGATTGCAAATCGGTTATTTTGCCCAACATCAATTAGAACAATTACATGATGATGAAAGCCCATTGCAGCATTTGCAACATTTAAATGCTAAAGCAACTGAACAATCATTGCGCGACTTTTTAGGAGGTTTTGGTTTTATTGGCGACATGGCAGTTTCCCCAGTAGCTCCATTTTCTGGAGGCGAAAAAGCTCGTTTAGCTTTAGCATTATTAGTTTGGCAACAACCCAATATTTTATTATTAGATGAACCAACTAACCATTTAGATTTAGAAATGCGCCATGCTTTGACTTTAGCATTACAAGATTATAATGGCGCATTAGTCGTAGTTTCCCATGATCGCCATTTATTACGCACAACAACTGATCAATTACTCCTAGTAGCTAATGGCAACGTAACCAAGTTTAATGGAGATTTAGCGGATTATCGACAATGGTTATTAGACTCTCGCCGCGATTCTCGCCGAGAATATCGAACTCAGAAAAAACCGGCGCAATCACGCGAACAACGTCGCCCTTTACAAAATCGGCTGAAAAAGTTAGAAAAAAACTTAGATAAATTGACAACAGAAAAAGCGGCAATAGAGGCTTTATTATCTAATCCCAGTTGTTATGAAAACCAAACCCAATTGCATGAATATATCAGTAAACAAGCAGCATTAACTGAAGAATTAGAAAAAACTGAAGAACTGTGGTTGGAAGTCAGCGAAGCATTGGAAATGGTTCGGAATGAGGGTGTCAGTGTCTGAACTGTGATTTGTGTGATTTTCTCGTTCCCACGTTCTTGCGAGTTCTCTTATACATAAGGGCAACCACAAGGGATTGCCCCTACATCATTGTTTGTAGGGGCAATCCCTTGTGGTTGCCCTTTGAGGCGTTTCAAGATTAAACGCAATTAAATCAATTATTTAAAAATTTGTGTATAAGAGAGTGCGCTGGAGCGTGGGAGCGAGGTAATCCTTAAACGCCTCTCTGGGCAACCACAAGGGATTGCCCCTACAATTACTCGTTCCCAAGTAGAGACGTTGCATGCAACGTCTCTACGGAACGCATATAGCGAGGCTCCAGCGTTCTTTTCTAAAAATATCCATTCTAGCACTGCCTGTAACTAAAATAGCGATTTTTCCCGAAAATTGATCAAATAAGCCTTTTAAAAATTGTTTCCACTGTGAAAATTTATGAATTTCATCCAGAATCAGTAATGGAAAAACCGTTCTTAACTGGTTTAAGCCAAGATATTCAACCAGCATTTTGTTATCGCCTAAAATTAATTGACGATGCTCAATATTATCCCAGTTCAGATAGTTGCTGACTTCAAACTGTTGTGCAATTTGTTGAGATAAGGTAGTTTTACCCACTTGCCTAGCACCTGAAACAAAAGCCATTTGTCGATTTTCTACTAACTCTTTGGCTAACAAATCCTGATAATATCTATTCATTTTTTGTCGGTTTTCTTCATCGTAAGAAATTTGTTACTATTTTACGATATATAGGTTATTAGCAGTAAAAATTTTAATATCCTCAAACCAGTTTGGAAACAAAAAACCCTATGAATGGATTTAAAAGATTACGAGTTAATCATAAAAATAGTTAATAATAGAGTTGTTGCTAAATAATTTACACCCATTGTCTGAACCTTGATTACAAAGGATTAAAAGGAAGGATTGTAAGGATTGTATAATGAATCGGTTCTAACTTCCAACAATCCTGTAAATCCTTTTAATCATTTATAATCAAGGTTCAGACAATGGAAACCATTTTTGGATTTTGGATGGTTTTTGATAGTATATATAAAATATTAATTAAATGAGGTTATAAATGTTTGATAATTTAACAAAGCGTCTGGATAAAACGCTAAAATTCTTACGCGGGCAAGGACGTTTAACCGAAAAAAATATCAAAGATGCTTTACGCGATGTGCGTATGGCTTTATTAGAAGCCGATGTTGCTTTACCAGTTGTAAAAGAATTTATCGAACTGGTAAGACAACGGGCTATTGGGGAAGAAGTAATTGGTAGCCTCACGCCTGGGCAAGCTCTGATTAAAGTAGTTCGAGATGAACTTACCCGATTAATGGGTGAAAAAAATGATGAACTCAATTTACACGCTAAACCGCCTGTAGTTATCTTAATGGCAGGATTACAAGGTTCTGGTAAAACTACAACAGTTGCTAAATTAGCGCGTTGGCTAAAAGAACGGCAGAAAAAATCCGTTATGGTTGTTAGTTGTGACGTATATCGCCCCGCTGCTATTCAGCAATTGGAAACTTTGGCTGCTGATGTCGGAGCTAAGTTTTTTCCAAGTGATCCTAGCCAAAAACCGATTAAAATCGCCACTGCCGCTGTTGCTGAGGCGACTAAGCAATTTGCTGATGTCCTATTAATTGATACTGCTGGTCGTCTGCATATTGATGACGAAATGATGGCAGAAATTAAAGCTTTACATAAAGCCACCCAGCCAACTGAGACTTTGTTTATAGTCGATAGTATGACTGGGCAGGATGCGGCAAAAACGGCTAAAGCCTTTAATGATGCTTTACCTTTAACTGGTGTGATTCTGACTAAAGTTGATGGCGATGCGCGTGGCGGTGCGGCTTTATCGGTACGCCATATCACTGGTAAACCGATTAAATTTCTTGGTGTTGGCGAAAAAAGCGATGCACTAGAAGCCTTTTACCCAGATCGTTTGGCTTCAAGAATTATCGGTCAAGGTGATGTACTAAGCTTAATTGAAGATGTTGAACGCACTGTTGATCAGGAACAAGCCGAGAAATTAGCTAAAAAGGTAAAAAAAGGCAAAAGCTTTGATTTTGAAGACTTTCGCTCTCAATTAGTCCAAATGAAAAATATGGGTGGTGTAGCCAGTATGATGGACAAATTGCCCGGAATTGAGAAAGTTCCAGAGCAAGCGAAAATGTTAACTGAGAAAGAAATCAGGCGGATGGAAGCAATTATTAACTCAATGACAATTCGTGAGCGGACAATTCCTAAGCTGATCAAAGGCTCTCGAAAAAGGCGTATAGCAAATGGTTCTGGCACACAAATCCAAGATGTCAATCGCCTTTTAAAACAATTTACTCAAATGCAGAAGATGTTTAAAAAAGCCTCCAGAAAAGGCGGATTGTCAAATATGATGCGTAATTTAAAAGGGCGGCAAAAACAGCAGTTGAGAGGACGGTTTTAAATAAAAACCTTAAAACCAATCTGTTATAGTAAGTACCAAACTAGAAATTTTCGTATATATTGGAGTCCAAAGCTTTAGCTTTGGACGGTCCAAAGCTAAAGCTTCTTCGCTTCTCTTCGCTCCAAGGAGAAAATAAAAAAATTAGTTTGTCAATGCGTAAGTCCTATTTCATTTCTTTCGCATAGTTCACAGCAGCTTGAATAAAACCCGAAAATAACGGATGCCCATCACGAGGCGTTGAAGTAAATTCAGGATGGAACTGGCAACCGATAAACCAAGGATGATGGCCGTTTTCTATCACTTCTACAAGATTTCCATCTGCTGACATGCCTGCAAATACCAAACCTGCTTGTCGTAACATTGACATGTAATTATTATTAAATTCATAACGATGGCGATGGCGTTCTCGAATTATCTCTTTTCCATATAATTCATAAATTTTACTACCAGTCATTAGATGACAATTTTGTCCACCTAAGCGCATAGTACCACCTTTATCCACATTTTCGTCGCGTTTTTCAATTTCACCGCTTTCTGTTGTCCATTCAGAAATTAGCGCAATAACTGGGTGAGGAGTGTTGGGATCAAATTCAGTACTATGCGCTCCTTCTAAACCGATTTCTCTAGCAAAGTCTATGACTGCTACTTGCATACCTAAACAAATGCCTAAATAAGGAATGCGATTTTCTCGCGCAAATTGCGCTGCCATGATTTTACCTTCAATGCCACGCTCGCCAAAACCGCCTGGAACTAATATCGCATCTATATTATTTAAACAAGCAGTGCCTTTGGTTTCAATTTCTTCTGAATCGACATAGCTAATCTTCACTTTAGTGCTAGTTTGGATACCTGCATGAATTAAAGCCTCAGTAATAGATTTATAAGCGTCGGTTAGTTCAGTATATTTACCAACCATAACGACTTTGACACTACCATTTTGAGGATTATCCATTGCAGTTAAAACTTGTTGCCATTCTGATAAATCTGCTGCTGGTGTAATAAATTTCAGTTTATCACAAACTATTTGATCCAAGCCTTGTTGATGCAATAAGATAGGAACACGATAAATAGAATCAGCATCGACAACAGAAATCACCGCTTGTTCATCGACACTGGTAAATAGGGCAATTTTTTTCCGCTCCCCCTCTGGCAAACTTTGGCTAGAGCGGCAGAGTAAAATATCAGGTTGTATTCCAATGGAACGCAGTTCTTTAACCGAATGCTGAGTAGGTTTAGTTTTGAGTTCCCCAACAGTAGGGATATAAGGGACTAAAGTTAAATGAATAAACAGGGCGCGTTCATTACCTAATTCTCCACCCAATTGGCGAATAGCCTCTAAAAATGGCAAAGATTCAATATCTCCCACTGTGCCACCAATTTCAACCATAACAACATCAGCCCCATCGGCACTCTTAAGGATAGATTGTTTAATTTCATCAGTAATATGAGGGATAACTTGTACAGTCGCTCCTAAATAATCACCGCGCCGCTCCTTAGCGATAACGCTTGCATAAATGCGTCCAGTGGTAAAATTATTCGCTTTCCCCATTGTAGTACGCACAAAGCGTTCATAATGTCCTAAATCCAGATCAGTTTCAGCACCATCATCAGTAACAAAAACTTCTCCGTGTTGAAATGGACTCATGGTACCCGGATCAACATTGATATATGGATCTAATTTGAGAAAAGTTACTTTTAGTTGACGTGCCTCAAGGATAGCACCTAAAGATGCAGAGGCAATCCCCTTACCGAGTGAAGAGACAACGCCACCTGTGATAAAGATAAATCGTGTCATAGTGAGTATGCTAAATAAAAGCTAAAAAATTTTACAAGATAGCAGATTAATTGCATTTTTTGAAATTTTTTTAATTCAAACCATTTCCTCAATCACCTCCGCCTTTTCTCCCACAAACACAATCACCCAACTTTTTAAATTCTGCAATTTTTTTGGCAGGTTTTCTACCAAACCTGCCAGGTTTTAAAAACCTGGCAGGTTTTCTACTAAACCAAACCTGCCAGGTTTTAAA
>JALWSU010000065.1 GCA_026993485.1 Thiotrichaceae bacterium
TGTTGTATTTTTAAATTTAAAAGCTGGCAGTGTCATTTCTGATATTGCATTGCCTATCCCTGAAAATGTTGCAATAACTAGCTTTGGTGTTGCAGATAAGGCTACTAATGTTGTAGCTTTTGGTTTCAGTAATGGGCAAGCTTTAGTTGTAAAGCCTGTTTATGAAGTTTCTTATCCTAATGATGTTCGTGTTATTACTCCACGTCTGCGCTATCCGCTTGGCAAAGATGCGATTATAGTTGATGAGGCGGAGCGAGCATTAGTTCATCTGGATGTCCAACTTGGAGATGATGAAAATACTTTAGTTGCGGTTACTGATGATTTTCGTTTTCTGGTAGTGCAAGCGACGAAAGAAGAATCTTTTTTAGATGATGATGATGAATATGATGAAGATGCTGAAGATAATGAAATTAATTTGGAATATGTCAGAGGAGAATTGTCTTTAGTAGCTAAACATCAGATAACTCATTTATTATTAGATAAAGAGCAACGTATTGTTTATATGGCAGATGATGATGGGCAAATTTCACGTTTTGATATTAGTGAAAAAGATAAACCTCAATTAGTTCAAAAACTTCATGTAGTTAATCCTGCTACTACTAAAATCACTTCTATAACTTTTCTAACTGGTGATATTTCGCTACTAATTGGCGATTCTGATGGACGAATAACGCAATGGTTTCCAGTTCGAGATAAGAATAATAATAGCATTTTAACAAAAATTCGTGAGTTCCATGAACAATCGGCACCAATTGTTGGAATTGCCTCAGAGCAACGTCGCAAAGGTTTTGTAGCAATAGATAGTAATGGGCAATTGGGCATTTATCATTCAACCGCGCATCGTACTTTAAAAATTGAATCTATTGGTAGTAAGAATACGTTAAAGCAGATTGCAATTGCGCCGCGTGCGGATACTTTGCTAGTTGAAGATAATCAGGCGAATTTGCATATTTGGGCGGTTCATAATGAGCATCCAGAAGTGTCAATCTCTGCTTTATGGGGCAAAGTCTGGTATGAAAGTTATGAAAAACCTGCTTATATTTGGCAATCTTCTTCAGCTAGTAGCGATTTTGAACCGAAATTTAGTTTAACTCCTCTGGCATTTGGTACATTTAAAGCCGCATTTTATGCCATGTTGATTGCGATACCATTATCAATTTTGGGAGCAATTTATACTGCCTATTTTATGGCACCGAAAATGCGTTCAATAGTGAAGCCAAGTATTGAAATTATGGCGGCTTTACCAACAGTTATTCTTGGATTTCTCGCAGGATTATGGTTAGCCCCGGTTTTAGAAAAAGATTTATTAGGATTTTTTCTAGCCTTATTCTTGTTACCTATTAGCGTGTTTATATTTGGCTATATTTCGCGGTTTTGGTTCAAGCTGCGTTTAGCTGATGGTTGGCAAGCTGCCTTACTAATTCCAGTTATCATATTAGTTACTTGGTTTGGTTTCGCAATCAGCCAACCATTGGAACTATTCTTGTTTAACGGTAATTTACCCCATTGGCTAACAGCAGAATTAGGTATCGGATTTGATCAACGTAACGCCCTAGTAGTAGGAATAGCAATGGGGATAGCTGTAATTCCCACGATTTTTTCTATGACAGAAGATGCTATTTTTGGCGTACCTCATCATTTAACTATGGGTTCATTAGCATTAGGAGCTACTCCTTGGCAAACAATGATTAGAGTAGTGTTATTAACCGCCAGCCCCGGGATATTTTCAGCAGTTATGATAGGTATGGGGCGTGCAATTGGAGAAACAATGATTGTTTTAATGGCAACTGGCAATACGCCGATTATGGATTTCAATATATTTGAAGGACTTAGAACTTTATCGGCGAATTTAGCGGTAGAAATGCCAGAAACCGAAGTTGCAAGTACACATTATCGGGTATTGTTCTTATCTGGTTTTGTATTATTTGTATTTACTTTTATTATTAATACTGTAGCAGAAGTCGTAAGACATCGCTTGCGGAAAAAATATAGTTCTTTGTGATAAAAAATAAAGGGCAACCACAAGGGGTTGCCACTACAATTAAACAGCAACCAATGTAGGGG
>JALWSU010000066.1 GCA_026993485.1 Thiotrichaceae bacterium
TTTACCGCAATCGACAAACGGACTGGTTTATTCACAACATATTCCTCACCAGTTCTCTTATCTATTTTGATTTGTGGTAAAGTACGATTCAATTGCTGACGTAATTGCTGCAAAACCGCTTTAGCATCTCTTGCCCGTACCTGTTTAAAAGCTTTCGGAATTAACTGCTGAATTTGTGATAATTCATCTTCTACCACCAGAGCCACCAATAGCCCTTTACCCAAAGGTGGTTCAGCAATAAAATCAAAGCCATAAAATTTATCTGGCACCGTTAAAGTTTTTCCAGCCTTAACATAGCCAGATTTTCCTTCTTGTTTACTAAATTGATTCGGAAACAGGCGGGTTAAATGTCCCTTACTATTAATATCAAATAGTAACAAATAACCATTATGCTTGCTGCGTACCTGTATTTTCATTTTATCGCCCAATCTAAAGCGATTACGCGGTAAAACTTTAAGTGATAACTTAGCTTTATTATCATGAACTGTTATTTCAGCAGCAACCTGTGTCGGCTTATTTTGTTGCCGTGGCGGCCTATTTGTTCGGACATCAGCACCTAAACTTTTTGCAGGGGCTGATAATTGTGGACTTAATGCGCCCATCTTACATTGACGAGGATTCCTATCACAATAAGCTTGTGATTGTTTGCGAGTATATTCTAATAATTCGGCATTCGTGACTATGCCATCGTGATTCGCATCAGCTAATTTTTTTTCTACTCCTTTAATAAAATTATGTGTAAACACTCCACCATAAGGGTTTTCTACATCTACTAAAGCTACTTGGTTCGGAGCCACAGCACTATAAGCAATAACATTACTTTCAGAGGCAATAAATCCATCTGGTTTTAAACTCCGTGTCAAACCAAAAAACTTTTTCGGCTTTTGTTGACGACTATGACTTTTCAAAACGGGTGTTTTCTGCACCATCAAATCTCTTTTGCTCTTCTTAAGATCTAATCCCCGTGTCACAGTACCAGAATGACAAGCATCGACAATCACAGTAACTTGTCGTCCTTTTAACCGTTTCAAACGCTTTTCAATTTCATCATCAAGAATCATCGAGCTGGCATTAAGATTAGTATCAACTGGACAAATTGTTTCATCATAGCCATCATCCTCGTCACCGCTTGTATCCCAAATGTAATAGCCATGTCCACTATAAAAGAAAAACGCCCTATCTCCAGGCCGTGTGCCTTTAATCAACCAATTATCAAAAGCTCTTAAAATCGCTTTTTTAGTAGCTTGCCGATCAAGCAAAACCTTGATTTGGCTGTTTTTATAATGCAAAACCCTTTTTATAAATCGCTTCATAGCCCTGACATCTTCTTTACTGCCTCTTAATTCACTAACATATTGGTACTTATCGATACCAACTAATAAGGCGCGGTCAGATGCAAAACTCGGACCTATAAGAACTAGCAATAATAGGCTGACGAGTAATTGTCGCACTAAAATCATAAATGGTTTCCTAATATGAATAGTTATAAGAAAGTCTTCACATTAGAAGTATAGTATAGATATATATCAATGCCAAGAAAGCAGAAATCTAATATTTTAGATTTTTTTCAGCTATAATATTATTTTACTAAGCAATCAAACCAAGCATTTACACTCGACTATCAAGTTTTTTTGTAACTGATTGATTATAGCCCTGAAAGGGCGAGATATACCAGCCTGGGGCAACGCCCCAGGATTCGGTTCATAATGATATAAAGCCCTGAAAGGGCGTGACATAGATGATATTAGGTAACTCGCAATAAATAATATACCAATCAGGGCAAGTGAAGGGATTGCCCCTACAAACCGTCATTTCATGTAGGGGCAATCGGTTGCCCTGGTATTTTATTATTTGCGAGTTACCTTATGTCACGCCCTTTCAGGGCTGAAATTTTAAATCAATCATTCCTGGGGCGTTGCCCCAGGCTAGTATATATCGCCCTTTCAGGGCTTAAATAAAAAAACTTGATAGTCTAGTTACAGGAAAACAAAATATGAAAGTATTTTTTCAAACAATTGTTGCTTTAGTTTTGGGGATAGGCTATATCCTTGCGGCTCATGCAACGCCATTAGAAGTAGGGCATGTAGAAATAATGCAGGGAGAGGTAATTGTTCACCCATTATCAGGATTGTCTCGCCAAGTTGGCAATGGCACTCAAATTTATGAGGGCGATACTATTGAAACAACAGATGGCGCAGTTGTCATACGTCTAACAAACGACTCAGTATTGGAATTTTATGACTATAGTAAATTTACTTTCCAAGAATACCGCAACAATGGAGCAAAGGCTAAGTATGAGCTACATCAAGGTGCTGTCACATACACAAATCTTGAGCAACATGCGAAAATCGAGGGCAGGGATATAAAATTTAAGGCTGGCACAAGCCTTGTTAGCCCAATAGGTACAGGGTTCCGCTTAAATCGGGGAAATGTGGGTGGTTTTCCTGTAGCCGTTGTATTTGTCAACTTTGGCCAAGTAAATCTCCAATCGTACAATAAAAATGCCACCGTAAATTCAGGCGAATGGGGAATTGGAACAGTGAAAACCGAAACAGGGGGGCGTAAGAATGGTCATATCAGTGTAGGAACTGATCTTAATACTGTTATAAATGACTTTGCTAAGAAGTTCGGCAAAAAAGCAGAGGCCAAAAAATCTCTTGTGCAGCTAATTTCAAATTTTGTTAAGCGTTCTGATGATTCCACAAGCTCTCATAAGAATGGAAAAAAGCAAGATAATGGTGAAGTGGTGGTAACCCCAGGCGGCGGTGAGAAACCAGCATCACCAAACTAATAGACTTGTCCCTTAATAACCTAGGGCGATGCCCTAGGCTGGTATATCACGCCCTTTCAGGGCTGGTATTATATGAAAAATTTGTTCAAGCCCTGAAAGGGTGATATATACTAGCCTAGGGCATCGCCCTAGGTTTATTAAGGGACAACTCTAATGATGAGCTACATACCTCTGAGGTTTTAAAAACCTCAGAGGTATTTATAGGAAAAAATCATGTCTCGACTATTTCAATACACAATATTCATTATATTTACTAGTCTCTGGTTAGCCGCTTGTATCACCGAAAACCCAATCAAGGTAGAATCACAACAAGAAGTTGCTAATACAGATAATACAACAATAACTCAGCGTGGTATTCAGCGTATAAAACCTATCCTCCGCTTGGATACAGGAATGCACACTGCACCAATCAGAAGTATTGATGTCGATGCTGCTGAACGTTATTTAGTCACCGGTTCATCTGACAAAACCGTGCGAGTGTGGTCGCTGCCTGATGGTAGATTGTTACGAGTCTTGCGTCCTCCGATTGGTAAAGGCAATGAGGGGCGAATTGATGCCGTGGCTATTTCACCAGATGGACAGACAGTGGCTATCGCTGGAATAACTGGCTATCAATGGGACAAAAAGGTATCTATTTACCTCTTCAATCGCGCCACTGGCGAACTACGCCAACGCATTACTGGACATCCAAATATCATTCTTCACTTAAATTTCTCACCTGATGGTCATTATTTAGTAGCAAGCTTATATGGAAACAATGGCATTCGTATTTACAATACTGTAAATTATCGCCTAGAAGCTCAAGATACCGATTATAATGATTCCAGCTATTGGGCTGAATTTAATCGCCAAGGGCAATTGGTAACCAGTTCTCATGATGGATACATTCGTTTATACGATAGAAAATTTAAACTATTAGCAAAACGCATCGCACCGGGTGGCAATAAACCCTTTGCTGCACGTTTTTCGCCAAAGGGTGATAAAATTGCAGTCGGCTTTTTTGATTCCACCCGCATCAATGTGTTATCAAATAACGACTTGAAATTATTATATAGTCCCAATACTCAAGCAGTGAATAATGGCAATTTAGACCAAATTGCTTGGTCAGCAGATGGCCAGGGTTTATATGCAGGAGGACTGTATCAAAATAAAGGCTCTATCCCTTTTCCTATCCTTTATTGGCCTATTGCTCAACAAAGCCGCCCTCAACCTTTGCCTGCCTCATTTAACACTATCATGGAAATGCGCGCATTACGAAATGGCTCTCTAGTTTTTGCAACACAAGAGCCAATAATCGGTTTGTTCAATGCTAGAGGACAAAAAATTCTCGAACATCATGCCGGCATTGCAGATTTTCGCGGTATTTTTAAAAATCTCCGCCTCTCCAAAAATGGCGACATTGTACAATTTAGCTACAAATACGGTGGGAAAAGCCGAGCCAGTTTTTCTATTCACAAACGCTTATTAACACTCAATCCCCCAGCCCAATCCCAGCTCACTCCTCCCCGTACTAAAGCTTCAGGTTTAAATATTACTGGCTGGGAAGATACAGCCCATCCCAAACTCAACGGTAAACTCTTATCCCTAAAACCAAATGAAATCTCACGCAGCCTTGCAATAGCAACTAATGGACAACACTTTTTGCTTGGCACTGAATGGTATTTACGATTTTTCGATAAACAAGGCGAGTTGCAATGGAAAATTCCAACACCTGGAAGTGCTTGGGGAGTTAATATAGCTGCTAATGGCAAAGTCGCCGTTGCCGCCTTTGGTGATGGTACTCTGCGCTGGCATCGACTCAGCGACGGTAAACAATTACTAGCCTTCTTTCCTCACGCTGATGGTAAACGTTGGATAATCTGGACAGCGCAAGGCTACTATGCAGCATCATCAGGTGGCGAAGCACTTATCGGCTGGCACCTCAATAATGGTATTAAGCAAGCTGCTGACTTTTTTCCCGCAGCACGATTTCGTGACAATTACTATCGCCCCGATATAGTCGCTAAAGTTTTAAATACCCTAAATCCAGAAACAGCTTTGCATTTAGCTAATCGAGAATCTGGACGAGCATCACAACCACAAGAAACTATAAAAAAACAATTGCCGCCAGTTGTAACACTATTATCGCCCCAAGACCTTGATAAGTTTTCTAACACTAAAATTAAGTTACGTTACACAATTCGTCGCCCCTCTAAGGAACCGATTACTGGTATTAAAGTACTAATTGATGGTCGCCCATTAGAAAAAAATACTAAAGGGTTGCAACGCTTACGTCCCAAATTTAATGAAAATACTGAGCAAAGTTTGCAAATAACCCTGCCAGCACGAGATGTAAAACTTAGTTTAATTGTTAAAAATAAATATGCTGCTTCTGAACCTGCCACTATCCGTTTGCGTTGGCAAGGAGCTATGGCAAGCGTGAAAAAACCTACACTCTATGTATTAGCTATTGGCGTGGGCAAATTTGACAATCCCTCCATTTCAACATTGAAATATGCTCATCAAGATGCACGAGATTTAGTCGAATTATTAAAAAAACAACAAAATAAAAGTTTATACGGAGACATTAAAATTAAATTACTTGAAGAAGCTAGCAAAGCTGAAATTATTCAAGGCTTAAAATGGATTAATCAACAAACCACTCAAAACGATGTTGCCATAATTTCTATTTCTGGGCATGGCTACAATGACAAAAAAGGCGATTATTATTTTATACCTCGTGACATTAATCCCAACGACATTCAAAACACAGCTGTAGCTTATCAACAACTCAAAGAAACCATGTCCACAATCTTAGGTAAAGCATTGTTTTTTATAGACACCTGCCATGCTGGCAATGTTATGGGTAAACATCGTGGTGTTGCAGATGTCAATAAAGTTGCCAATGACTTATCCAGTTCAGAAAATGGGGTGATTGTTTTTACTGCTTCAACAGGTACACAATTATCTTTAGAAGATCCAAGATGGAAAAACGGTGCATTTACAGAAGCTTTACTTGAAGGCTTAAAAGGACGAGCGGATTATACAAAAGATACCAAAATCAACACCAAGGAACTAGATTTATATTTATCAGAACGAGTCATGGAACTCACCAACGGTCGTCAAACGCCGACAACAGCTATTCCTCAAACAATTATTAGTTTTCCGATTGTTTTTCTGCGTTAGTTAAGACCTGTCAGGTTTTAAAAACCTGACAGGTCTTTCTTACCAAAGGAGCAACAACAATGAAGTCACAAAATATACCCTCTATCCATCGCCTACCGTCACTGATTGCAAATCAAATTGCTGCTGGTGAAGTAGTTGAACGCCCTGCTTCTGTTGTTAAAGAACTAGTCGAAAACAGCCTTGATGCTAAAGCTAAGACTATCGACATAGATATAGAACAAGGCGGGGTTGCCCTAATACGAATACGCGATGATGGTTTTGGCATTCGCCCTGAAGAACTATCTTTGGCTTTAAATCGACATACTACCAGTAAGATCAGAAATTTAGACGATTTAGAACGTATCAATAGTTTAGGATTTCGTGGTGAAGCCCTTGCCAGTATTGCTTCGATTTCCAGACTCACATTAAGTTCTCGTTTTTATAATCATGAAACTGGACATTGTATCCGTTTAAATGGACAAGAAAAACCGTCTGCTATTGAACCAATTGCTCACCCTATTGGCACGAGCTTGGAAGTACGTGATTTGTTTTATAATACACCTGCACGGCGTAAATTTTTACGCACCGAAAAAACAGAATTTAATCATATCCATGAAACTGTTAAACGTATTGCTTTGAGTCGATTTGATGTCAAGTTCAAGCTAACACATAACCAAAAAACTATAATGGCTTTTAAGCCTGCTCTTAATAAAGATGAACAATTACATAGAGTTGCAAAATTATGTGGTCGGGAATTTATTCAGCATATTTTGAATGTTAATGAAGCATCTGCTGGTTTACAACTATCGGGTTGGATTACGCAGCCGACTTATTCACGCAGCCAAGCAGACATGCAATATTTTTTCGTCAATGGGCGGATTATTCGTGATAAATTAATTAATCATGCCTTACGCCAAGCTTATCAAGATGTTCTTTATAATGGTCGTCATCCTAGCTATGTCTTGTATTTAACAATTGACCCTAGTGAAATGGATATCAACGTGCATCCAACTAAAAGTGAAGTGCGTTTTGCGGAAAGCAGGCAGGTGCATAAATTTTTAACCCAAGCAATAGAAAAACGCCTTGCCAAGACTTCCCCCAGCCATGTTAGTCGCCCCTCGCTACCACCTAAGATGCCGTTAAAACAACAATCTATTTATTATTCAAAACCGGAAAATAGTGAAGATAACAACAAGTATAATCAGGTAGAAAAACCTTCTGCTGCGGCCATCAATGAAACAATACAAACTTATCTGGCTTTACAAGTTCCACCAAGCGAATCAGTGCCAAAACAGCCAGAACAGCCAGCAAAGCCAGAAAAAACTACGAATACTATACTACCCCCATTAGGCTATGCCTTAGCACAATTACAGGGGGTTTACATTTTAGCAGAAAATTCGGAAGGGCTAGTATTAGTAGATATGCACGCCGCCCATGAGCGCATTACTTATGAGCGCATGAAATCCTCAATGCAAACCAATAATTTAGAAACTCAAGGATTATTAATTCCTATTAGTATTACAGTTAGTGAACCAGAAGCGGAGCTTGCAGAACAAGAATTTGATTTATTTAGGAAATTAGGATTTGAAATCAGCCGAGCCGGGCCAGAAACGCTAATTGTGCGAAAAGTTCCAATTTTGTTAGCTGATGCCAATGTGCCAATGCTAGTGCGCGATGTCTTAGCCGATTTACGAAGTTTTGGAGTAAGTGCGAGTTTACAAGAAAATATGCAAAATATTTTAGGCACTTTAGCATGTCATACTTCAGTACGTGCCAATAGACAATTAAGTTTAAGCGAAATGAACGCCTTATTGCGTGAGATGGAAAAAACCGAACGCAGTAATCAATGTAATCATGGGCGGCCAACTTGGACTCAATTGAGTATGAAAGAATTAGATAGATTGTTTTTGCGGGGGCGTTAGATTATCTGAACTGTGATTTATGTGATTAACTGATAAACTTGTTAGGGGGCTGGGGGGAGTGGGGGAAGTTGTTTGTTTTTATTATTTACTTTCTTTTAGACTTTCCATTTATTTCTTTCCAGACTTGGTTTACTTGGTTTCCCACACTTGGAAACCAAGTCCTACTAATAAATACTAAGTTACTAATACTGAGTTAGTAATAAACCTACATACAATTTTTTTTAAAACATACACACAAAAATATTAATATATTCATTTTTTTATATTATTATATTTGTAATATTTTGATTTTATTAGTAAAGTTCACGCCATACGCGCGGCAAGAATCGTGCAAGGTGGCACTCCAATTTACTTTGGAATCCAAAGCTTTAGCTTTGGACGGCCCAAAGCTAAAGC
>JALWSU010000067.1 GCA_026993485.1 Thiotrichaceae bacterium
TTGCCCTTTGGGGCTTTCATAATAGTTATCCTGAATTAAACTGTTGTGCGCTATTCAATGCTGCCAATTTGGTCTGATTCTGCATTTTCTCTTCCAAATATAGCGTTACCCGATTTAGTTTAGTACAAACCTGCCAGGTTTTTAAAACCTGGCAGGTTTAATCGCTGTAAAACTTTAGTAAAGCATCGTTTTGGATTCCGTGTTTTCTCGTTCCCACGCTGGAGCGCACTTACTTATACATAAGTTTTTAAATAATTGATTTATTTGCGTTTAATCCTGAAACGCCTCACAGGGCAACCACAAGGGATTGCCCCTACACAAGGGCAACCACAAGGGATTGCCCCTACAAACAGTGATGTAGGGGCAATCCCTTGTGGTTGCCCTTTGGGGCTTTCATAATAGTTATCCTGAATTAAACTGTTGTGCGCTATTCAATGCTGCCAATTTGGTCTGATTCTGCATTTTCTCTTCCAAATATAGCGTTACCCGATTTAGTTTAGTACTAACCTGCCAGGTTTTTAAAACCTGGCAGGTTTAATCGCTGTAAAACTTTAGTAAAGCATCGTTTTGGATTCCGTGTTTTCTCGTTCCCACGCTGGAGCGCACTTACTTATACATAAGTTTGAAAGTATTTGATTTTAATTGCTTTAATTTTTAAACGCCCCGGCAACTACAAGGGATTGCTCCTACACACAGTGATGTAGGGGCAATCCCTTGTGGTTGCCCTGCGCTGGAGCGTGGGAACGAGAGTAAAAAATCTGTTTTTTCCGTTAATCCGTTATACTATAATAAACCGCTTCTTAACGACTCAGAAACCAAAACCATGCGAAAATTTTCATCTTATGGTCCCCCTAATACCAAGTTACATTACTACGCCCCAAGAACTGAACTAATTACTAGCGCAATTAATGAATTGAAGGGAGATGAGCATGAGGAGGGTGGGCATTACATTACCGTCTGGGCACCGCGTCAAACTGGCAAAACTTGGATTATGCAAGAAGTATTATCCAAACTTAAACAGGAAACCCTGTTTGATGTCGTATTCATTAATTTACAATTTCTTTCTGAGGAAACTAATCTCAATACTGTAGCTCAACTATTTGCCGAAGAATTTTTCGAGACGTTAGAAAAACCAAAACACAACATCAATGGTTTAGAAGATTTTCATCGTTTATTTAAACGCGATATTTTAACTAAACCATTAATTTTAATTTTAGATGAGTTTGATGCCCTTAATCAAACTGCTATCAGTAGGTTAGTCAGTGTTTTTCGTTATATTTATCATACACGCCAAAGCCAAACTGAGAAAACTACGGAAGAAAAAGAATATTTATTACATAGTTTAGCCTTAATCGGAGTACGCGCAGTATTGGGGGTAGAAAATGTCAAAGGTTCGCCTTTTAATGTTCAACGCAGTGTGCGTATTCCGAATTTGATAAAGGATGAAGTGGTTGAACTATTTGATTGGTATCAACGAGAGCGTAAACAAAAAATTGAGCCAGAAGTTGTAGAACGTATTTGGTATGAATTTCAGGGGCAACCTGGGCTAACTTGTTGGTTTGGGGAATTATTGACTGAAACCTATAATCAAGTTACTGACAAACCAATTACGATGGCAAATTTTGAGGCAGTTTATACTGCGGCACTGAAATTCTTACCTAATAATAACATTTTAAACCTCATTAGCAAGGCGAAACAAGAACCCTATAAGTCGTTTATTTTGGAACTGTTCCAAACCCAAATTAAGACAGAATTTATCTATACTGATCCCATCATCAATTTTCTGTATTTGAATGGGATAGTAAATGTTGACTTAACTGACAATAATCTTAAGTTTGCTTGCCCATATATACAAAAGCAATTGTTTAATTACTTTGCAAGAGAACTGTATCGGGAAGATATTCAGTATTTATCTGATCCGTTTGAGGATTTATCGGATACAATTACTGAAAACAAATTGAATATACGTCGCTTGTTACAAAGATATGAGCAATATTTTCAAGCCAATCGGAAAATAGTTTTGAAAAATGCACCACGTCGTCAAAATGATTTGCGTGTCTATGAAGCGGTTTTTCACTTCCATCTTTATTCTTATTTAATTAGTTTTCTCCGTATTTATGAGGGACAAGTTCAACCAGAATTTCCTACAGGTAATGGCGCGATTGATTTATTGATACGTTATGCGGGACAATTATTTGGATTGGAATTAAAAAGTTTTGCTAGTCAAGCCGCGTATCGTAAGGCACTTATCCAAGCGGCTAAATATGGGCAACAATTAGAACTTACTGAGATTTGGTTAGTTTTATTTGTTGATAAGGTAGATGATGATAATCGCCAAAAATTTGAACAAGATTATGTTGATGGCGAAACTGCTGTTATTGTGCATCCGCAGTTTGTGCAAATAGAAACTCAGTAGAGATAAATAAGGCAAATTTTAGTAGTAAAAAACCTCCGGAGGTTTTTCTCGTTCCCAAGCCTCACAGGGCAACCGATTGCCCCTACATCATTGTTTACTTCGTTACTTCGTTTGTAGGGGCAATCCCTATATGCGCCAACTTAAGGATAAACGCCGATAAAATAAAGAGATTTTTTAAAGAACCCAAAAAAATGAGAGAAATTTAGTGGTATTTCATCTGCAAATAATGGCTTTTCCATGGTATTTTTTATCTCCTAAGTTAATTTATACTCCATTATTGTTAGACATTCTGAAAAAAATTATTTATTATTCAAATATTTATTTCTTAAGTTGGCGCGGGGCAATCCCTTGTGGTTGCCCTGTGTCACATAAATCACAGTTCAGACAAGTGGAGTGTTGTCAGTTAATATGTCTAAACGGATTGTTTACTTATCAGATTATGAATTGCGGGTATTTTTGCTCAAAGGCAAACATTTAATCGAAAAGGTTGCTTTTAAAATTGGTGAGGAGGTGAGTCAAACTCAATTTGCGAATTATTTAAGTGAAACCGCTAAAACGCCGATAGAGTTGCTGGTTGATACGACACAAGAGGAATATAAAATTATAAAGATTCCACATGTGCGTGGTAAGGATCATCGGGAGTTAATGGCGCATAAACTGAAGCGTTTTTTTAAGGATATGCCTTATACTTATGGCTTGGTTCAAAAGCGTGAAAAGGAGGGGCGGCGGGATGATCGGGTGTTGTTGATGGCTATCAAGAATTCCGATTTGTTGGTTCCTTGGTTAAGTATTATCACGCGCTTAAATGTACCGCTTTTGGGTATTTATTCTTTGCCGCTGTTAAGTCAGAATTTACTCCAATATTTGCCTCAAGCTCCTTATACTTTAGTTGTTGCACATACACCGCCTATCCGATCAAGTAGCCCAGCAGGGTTGCGCCAAAGTTTTTTTTTAGAGCAAAAGTTGCAATTCAGTCGTTTAATTCCCTCACCTCTACCTAATGATTCTGCTGAGTTTATTTTAAAACAAGTTGTTACGATTCGACATTATTTGGAAAGTGCGCGGTTTTTGCCAGAAACGGTGCCAGCTACTCAGCTTTCTGTTGTGATATTAAGTCATGGTGTTTTGCTTGAGTCTTTAAGGGATGCGGTTCAGGATGTTTCATCCAGTCTCGGTGTCAAAATACATTTATTGGATAATGGCGATTTGGCGCAACAAATGGGGATGAGGGAAAAAAGGGAAAATTGGGAATTACTGCATTTTGTCGCATTACAATTTTTGCGCCGTCAGCACAATCATTATGCTCCTGATACTAGCTATCGATTCTATCATCGCTTGCGTATTATTATTTATCTGAGTGCAGCATTATTGTTATTAGTTGCATTGGTAGCTAGTACGATGATGTTAAAAAAGGCTTTGATTTTGCAAGAAAAGGGTGAGGTATTGGCGCAGAAAACGGGTCAACGTTTAATCGTAATCGAGGATAGTAAGCAGAAACAAGCTAATTTTCCTGTTGATGTTGGGTTGATGCGTACAGTGGTTGAGGTTGGTTCTCAGCTTCAAGCGCGTTCTATTTCGCCACGCCCAGCGTGGGAAAAATTGAGTCGGATTTTGAATCTGCATCCAGAATTATTTCTTGAAAGGTTAGAATGGGGAATCGCTTCGAGTAGGGATTTTGTTGAGATAATAAGGCTGTATGGGAAAATTAAGCCTTTTGAGGGTAATTATCAAAAGGCTTTAGTGGTTTTTAAGAAGTTTATTAATGCTTTAAAACTGAGTAATTTTGAGAAAGTTAATATAGTAGTGTCTCCATATAATCCAAAGATTGTTCTCAGAGGAGAACTTGGTTTATCGAGTCAAAATGAGGTTAAAAATCCGAATGCGCCGTTTGTGGTAGAAGTTGTTATTCGGCATTAAGTAGTTTTGCAACACGTTCAAGGATTTCGTTGGGTAAACAAGGTTTTCCATGAACTTCGTTGGCGCCCATTTCCAATGCTTGGGTTTCAATATCGGCTTTGTAGAGTCCTGTTAATGCGAGTACAGGTATATCTTGTTTACCTGTTTGCTGTAACCAGTGTAAAAAAGCCATGCCATCTAAAACTGGCATAATCATATCAAGGATAATCATATCAGGGCTGATTAGTGGTAACTCTTCTTTAGCTTCTTTGCCATTACTGGCAGTGAAAACTGCATAACCGGCTTCATTGAGGTAGATGGCTATAATTTCTCGAAAATCCTGGTCATCATCAATTATTAAGATTTTGTTTCTGGTTTGTTTTTTAGTCATTTTTGATTTTATTCTTTTATTTTTAAAGGGCAACCACAAGGGATTGCCCGTTAGTTAGATTATTAATTAACAGCCTGTTGTAATTGTTGGATTAGTTTTTTGAGTTGGGCATGTTTAATTTTCATTGCTGCTTTGTTAATGATTAGGCGTGAACTAATGTCTGCAATGTGTTCTAAGGGTTCTAGTCCATTAGCTTTTAATGTTTTGCCTGTATCTACTACGTCTACAATGCGATCTGCTAAACCAACGAGCGGGGCTAATTCCATTGATCCATAGAGTTTGATAATTTCGACTTGTTCTCCTTTTTCAGCATAGTAGCGTCTAGCAATATTAACAAATTTGGTTGCTATACGGAGCCGTCTGTGTAATGGTGGCGCATTAACGGGACCTGCAACCATTAGGCGGCAGGTGGCAATTTTTAAATCGACTGGTTCATAGAGTCCTTCGCCACCATGTTCAAGTAATACGTCTTTGCCAGCAACGCCAACATCGGCTGCTCCGTATTCTACATAAGTAGGTACATCAGTGGCACGAATAATGACTAGTTCTACATCATCATGTTTAGTTTTGAGGATGAGTTTACGCGAGGTTTCGGGATTTTCAAGGGGTTCAATGCCTGCTTGTGCTAATAAGGGCAGGGTTTCTTTGAAAATTCGACCTTTGGATAGGGCAATTTTTAGCATTGTTAGTTATTTGTTATCTGTTATCATTTTTAGCTAACGCGGCGAATTTCCGCACCTAATTGGCTGAGTTTTTCGTCCATTTTTTCGTAACCTCGATCAAGATGATAAATACGGTCAATCAAGGTATTACCTTCTGCGACTAAGGCGGCTAATACTAAACCTGCTGAGGCTCGTAAATCGGTAGCCATTACTGGCGCACCTTGTAAGGCTTTAACGCCTTTAATGATAGCTGTATTTCCTTCTAAACGAATGTTAGCCCCCATACGCTGTAGTTCTGAAACGTGCATGAAGCGGTTTTCAAATATTGTTTCGCTTAACATGCCGACTCCTTCGGCAATGCTATTCATGGCGGTGAGTTGGGCTTGCATATCGGTAGGAAATGCTGGATAGGGTGCGGTGTGTATGTCTACGGCGCGTAATCTACGTCCTTGCATGTCGATTTCTATCCAATCGTCGCCTCTAGTTATTGTTGTGCCGGCTTCTAATAGTTTTAGTAGAACGGCATCAAGTAAATTTGGATCGGTGTTTTTGACTTTTACCCGTCCGCCAGTCATTGCTGCTGCGATTAAATAGGTACCAGTTTCAATCCGATCTGGTATTACTTGGTGGCGTGCGCCGTATAATTTTTCGACTCCTTCAATGCGTATTGTTGTGGTACCAGCCCCTTCAATTCTAGCTCCCATACGGTTTAAAAACCTAGCTAAATCAACTACTTCAGGTTCACGTGCGGCATTTTCAAGCACTGTGACACCTTCAGCTAAGGTTGCTGCCATCATTAAATTTTCGGTGCCGGTGACTGTGACTATATCCATACATAAGTTTGTAGCTTTTAAACGTTTTGCTTTTGCACTTATATAGCCAGCTTCGACATTAATTTCGGCTCCCATTGCTTCTAGTCCTTGAATGTGCAAATTTACTGGGCGTAAGCCAATGGCACAACCGCCTGGGAGTGATACATGTGCTTCTCCAAAACGTGCTAGTAATGGTCCTAAAACTAGGATTGATGCACGCATGGTTTTTACAAGATCATAGGGGGCGTTGAAAGAGTTGACATTGCTGCTGTTTGCTTGAATATTGAAGTTGTCATCTACTTCAAAAGTGACTCCCATACCTTCTAAGAGTTTCATCATAGTGGTAATGTCTTGTAAACGAGGTACATTACTGAGATAGAAAGGTGTATCAGCTAATAGGGTGGCTGTGATTATGGGTAAAGCAGCATTTTTTGCGCCTGATATGGTGACTTCGCCATTAAGCTGATTGCCACCAGTAATTAATAATTTGTCCATTTTAGATGGTGTTATAAATCTTGTGGGCTGTATGTTTTAAGAGAAAGTGCGTGGATTTCGTTTGATGCTATTCTATTGCCTAAGGCTGCATAAACCATTTGGTGTTGTTTTACCATTGTCTTGCCGGTAAAGGCTTCAGAAATAACAATGGCTTCAAAATGAGTGTTGTCATCGCTTCTGACTTCTACTTGTGCGTCTGGTATAGCGGTTTTTATTAGTTTTTCGAGTTCTTGTGCTTGCATGATTGTAACTTAGTATTGTCTAGAAGTTAGTTGATAAATGGCAGCTATAATACTGTCTTCGATTTTATCGGCTCCATAATAACCACAGCGGTTATTATTTAAAAACAGTGCAAAAGCAAATTTTTGCCCAGTTTGATTTTCTATATAGCCTGCTAATGTACTAACACCTCTCAAGGTGCCAGTTTTGGCTCGCACTTTGCCACGTGCTGGAGATTTGGTTAAACGCCGTGATAAAACACCGTTAGCTCCCATGACGCGCAAGGAGGACATAAAATCGGGACCAATGTCAAAACGTGAGTACATTTTGGTGAGTAAATCGGTTATGGTACGAGTTGTCATACGGTTTTTTCTGGATAATCCTGAACCATCTACTAGTACCACTCCCTGTAAATTGACTCCACTCAAGCGTAAAAATTCTCTTACCAGTCGTAAACCTTTTACATGGGAACCAGCTCCGCCCAAACGCTCAGCAGCAATAGTTTTAAGAATAGTTTCCGCCATCATGTTGTTAGAATATGTATTTAATTCTTTTAAGATCACAGACAAAGGAGCGGATATGTGTTCATATAATTCGGTTCCAGTTAAGGG
Organism: Thiotrichaceae bacterium; assembly: GCA_026993485.1. Lineage (GTDB taxonomy): Bacteria > Pseudomonadota > Gammaproteobacteria > Beggiatoales > Beggiatoaceae > JAUXCJ01. Next base: position 7,503 of record JALWSU010000067.1, read on the forward strand.
GGTAAAGACGATTTTAGTTTGTCCATTTATTGAAACACCAGCTTGACGTAATAGTAAACGAAAAGTTTCGCTTGCATAGCGCATTGGATTGTTGACATTACGATAAATAGCTTTGTGTTGAACACTAATGGGCAGTTTTCCTCTAATTCGTATTTTGACTTGTCCATCAATTGGTTCGCTTCTACTTACTGAAATTGTATTTCTACCCCGTCTAATGGTTTTGGCGGTATTTTCTATATACATGTAGGGAAGTGCTGGTTCTAACCAAGCCTTGAGCTTTTGCCCTACTTGTCTGGGTTGAACATGCACAGTAAGGCTGTTGTAATTCAATGATAATGCACTAAGTTTGGCATCATAAGCTCGTTGACTGCGTTTCGTTTCCCAAGCTGGTGCGCGGTCATAACGATCAAAAAAATGTGCGTCTACGATTAAATTACCAGTAATTTTTCTAATGCCACTGGCTTTGATTTGGTTGGCGATACGCCAGAGGTCTTTTGTGAGGAGTTTCGGATCACCACCAGCGCGTATGATTAAATTTCCTTGGAGAACGCTACCTTTTATTTGACCAGTGTATAAAAATTTGGTTTTAAAGCGGTATTCAGGACTGAGGTAATGTAGGGCCGCCGCGGTGGTGATAATTTTTGTTACTGAGGCGGCGAGTAAGGGTTTCATGATGTTGTCAGCGTAGATTCTTTTGCCACTTGGTAGGGCAACTATGCTGACAGAAGTATCCTCATCGCTTAAA